>JAGQZO010000064.1:237-15890 GCA_020435515.1 Winogradskyella sp.
AAATGCAAAAGCTGAAATTATTGATTTAGCTAAAGATGTGAGTTATGACGATTTAGAGCCTTTATTTGATACCGCAGTAAAAAAAGCAGGCACACGTATCGCTGTGATGATTGCCCTAAAAGAGTTGCTTAAAAATGGCCTAGAACGTAATAGTGCTATCGATGAGTTTATCTCTAAAGCGTTAGAAGATGAAAACGAAATTTTAGTTGCTGAAGCTTCCGAGGTTTAACAATTGTTTAGCAGAGATTCTCTCTTATAATGTTTATCTTTTATAGAAAGATTAATATTATGGATATTCAACAGCAAATACTAACGAAGATTTCAACATTAACAAGGGAAATAGAAGAACAATATCCTGAGCTTACAAAATATTTAGAAGAAACCAGAAGCACTCTACCTAATAGCTCTGGAAAGGCTACTTTAAATAATAGTGATTTAAAGAACTATTTAGAGCAATTAGAATCCTTAATAGAAAACCATAAAAAGGGAAGCTAATTAAACAGTAATTTTTGTATTCATATAAACCTCTTTGTATTAGACTTAGAGGTTTTTTTGTACATTTAATTCAAACTAACTAAAACTATAACACTATGGAATTAAATTTTTTAGCTATTGTGGTTTCGGCCGTTGTGCCTTTATTAATTGGTGCTATTTGGTACAACCCAGACGTATTAGGAACAGCTTGGATGAAAGCCTCAGGAATGACCGAAGAGAAAATGAAAAGCGGAAATATTGCACTAATATTCGGCATTACTCTGGTATTATCAATTATGTTGGCCTTTACTGTAAACGGTATGGTAATTCATCAGGTAGGTGCTACACAACTAGCATTTACTAATCCCGATGCAGAATCGTTTAAGGCATTTATGGCTGAGTTTGGCAATATGCATCGTAGTTTTGGACACGGAGCCTTGCATGGAGCTATTGGCGCTCTATTTTTTGCATTACCGGTTTTGGGTATCAATGCGCTTTTTGAAAGAAAAGGGTGGAAGTATATCCTAATCAATGTGGGCTATTGGGTGGTGACTTTAACAATTATGGGAGCTATACTTTGTGGCTGGAAATAGAATTTAAAGCATAAAAAACCGAAGTCTAGACTTCGGTTTTTTGCTTATATAAACTATTTATTGTCGTTTTTATTTTTGGCATTCTTCATTGCCTCACCAATTTGATTACTTGCTGTAAAACTAGCAACCATTTCATTAAGCATATTACTTCCGGTTTGTGGAGAATTTGGCAATAAAATAAGATTACTATTAGTTTCCTCTCCTAAAGATTGAAGGGTATCGTAATGTTGCGTCACCACTATAAGAGCAGAAGCCTCTTGCGAGTTAATACCCACTCTATTAAGCACCTCTACAGACTCTTCCAATCCACGAGCAATTTCTCGTCTTTGATCTGCAATACCTTGACCTTGCAAACGTTTACTTTCTGCTTCTGCTTTTGCCTTTTCTACGATTAAGATACGTTGTGCATCACCTTCAAATTGTGCCGCAATCTTTTCACGCTCAGAAGCATTGATACGGTTCATAGCCGCTTTTACTTGTGCATCTGGATCAATGTCAGTCACAAGGGTTTTTATAATATCAAAACCGTAATCTAGCATAGCATCATTCAATTCGGCTTTAACAGCCAAAGCAATATCATCTTTTTTAACGAAAACGTCATCTAGTTTCATTTTTGGGACTTCGGCACGTACCACATCAAAAACATAAGATGTAATTTGTTCGTGCGGATAGTCGAGTTTATAAAAAGCATCATAAACCTTTTGACTAATTACTCTATACTGAACGGAAACTTTTAAACGCACAAAAACATCATCCAAAGTTTTAGTTTCTATAATAACATCCAGCTGTTGAATTTTCAAGCTCAAACGTCCAGCAATACGATCTACTAAAGGAATCTTTAATCGTAGCCCAGACTGTGCGATATATTGAAAACGTCCAAAACGCTCTACGATTGCCGCAGTTTGTTGTTTCACAATAAAGAATGAAGAAATAATAATAACGAGTCCAAAAAAGATAATTGGAATCAAGAAAATAGGAAAATCCATAAATAAATATTTAAGAAATGGTTAGAAATAAATGTTCGTACTAATTTAAGCTATATTTGTCTGCAATTCATTAGTAAATCATGAAAAAACTCAAATACATCTTGTTAGTAGCTGTTAGTATGGCATTTGTTACATTCAGCTATGCACAACATAAGCGTTATGCTATCAAAAATGGAATAGGAATACAAGGCGGCTTTACCCAATTTGATATTATTACAGATAATTTCATTACCAAAAAAAATAATGGCTTTATAGGAGGCTTATCGGCTTCGGTTGATATTCCACATAAATGGTATAACGTAAGTTATAACTTTTTACTTTCTCAAAACAATATTGATATTGCAGCCTTTTCACTATTGAATTCAAACGAAGAATTCGTAGAATACAAACTACTTACCGCTCAAATATCTTTCTTATTACATGTAAAACTGATAAAAAGTAATTTAACCTTAGATGTTGGGCCAATGCTTCAATATAACGGAGATTTAGAGTTAAAAGATGATTCTAAAGAAGGGTTGATCGTTGTTAATTACGATTCACTTTTAACCGAAGATATATCTAAAATATCAAACTTTAATGTGAATGGAGCGGTAGGTTTATCGGCAGGTTTTGGTGCGTTTAGACTGAGAGCACAATACATTTATGGTTTTACCAATATGTTGAACAAACTCAATGATGAAGACCTAAATGTTGGTTCAAATGATAACAAATTTAAAGGCAATCAGTCCATGATTGCCTTTTCCGCTATTATTACGTTTTAGTGATTTATGAATTGTCATCCTAAACCGTCACACTGAGCGCAGTCGAAGTGTTGTTTCAGGATCTCACTGTAGTTTAAATCGTCTTCACCAAAGCGGTAATACGCTTAACTGTTTCGGCTTTACCGATTAGAAACATTATATCAAATACATCAGGACCTTGTAAAGCACCAACCAATGCCAAACGCAATGGCATCATTACTTTTCCGAAACCAATCCCATTGTCGGTTATCCAACCATTTATATTAGTCTGAAGGTGTTCTACCGTAAAATCCTCTGTTGACTTTATCAATTCAATAACCTTGTTCAGAACATCGGCAGTGTCGTCCTTAATGGCTTTTTTAGAGGCGCTTTCATCATAGTCTGTTGGCGACACAAAGAAGAAATGACTTAGTTCCCAAAAATCGCTTACAAAAGTTGCACGTTCTTTAATTAAACCAACAACCAAAGCAATGTAATTGACATCGATATCTTTCAATAAAATATTTTTAGCCTGAAACTCCTTAGCCAATTCTAAATCAAGTTGCTGCTGCATATAGTGATGATTGAACCATTTGGTTTTATCTGGGTCAAAACGCGCACCAGCTTTATTGACTTTAGAAAGATCAAAAGCATTAACTAGTTCGTTCAAACTGAAAATTTCTTGCTCAGTACCAGGATTCCAGCCTAGAAATGCCAAGAAATTCACCACAGCTTCAGGAAAGTAACCCTCTTCTTTGTAACCGATAGACACTTCTTTGGTTTCAGGATCTGTCCAAGCTAATGGAAATACAGGAAACCCTAATTTATCACCATCACGTTTACTTAATTTTCCTTTTCCTGTTGGTTTTAAGATTAAAGGTAAATGAGCAAATTCTGGAGCTTTCCAACCTAAAGCTTGGTAGAGTGCGATGTGTAAAGGAACAGATGGTAGCCATTCCTCACCACGGATAACGTGTGTAATTCCCATTAAATGGTCATCCACAATGTTTGCAAGGTGATAGGTTGGCATACCATCGCTTTTAAATAATACTTTATCATCAAGAACTTCTTTTTTAAAAGACACATGACCACGTATCATATCTGTTGTGGAAATAATTCCATGAGCACCTTCGTTTTTTGTATCTAACATTTTAAACCTAACAACATAATCGTCGCCAGCATCGATCTTTGCTTGGGTTTCTTCTTCAGAAAGCACCAAAGAATTTACCAAACGTCCTTTTTCACGATTGTGCCAGTTGTAGATAAAGGTTTTACCTTCAGATTCGTGTTGTTTTCTATGTGCGTCAAGCTCTTCAGAAGTATCAAAAGCATAATAAGCTTTACCTTCAGCTATCAATTGATCAGCATATTGTTTGTACAAATGCTTGCGCTCACTTTGTCTGTAAGGACCAAATTTTTCGTTTTTACCTGGACCTTCATCAAACGGAATACCACACCAGTTTAAAGATTTTACAATATAATCTTCCGCACCTTCTACATAACGGTTTTGGTCTGTATCTTCTATGCGTAACACAAAATCGCCATTATGCTTTTTGGCAAATAAATAATTGAATAGCGCCGTTCTTACACCACCAATATGTAAAGGTCCTGTTGGACTAGGCGCAAAGCGCACACGTACTTTTTTTGACATTTCTCTAATTCAAATAATTTGTTATTCTGAACTTGCTTGTGCTGAACTCGTTTCAGTATTTCAGAATCTGCGCAAAGATAGTTTGATAACTCTCAAGATACAAAATTAGAGAACCAAGAATCAAGACTTTGTTTCTGGACCATCTTGTTTCATTGAGCGAAGCGGTCTTGTTTTTTGAGTCTAAGAAACAACCATTTCCTTAGGCACGCGCTTATTCATAATCTTAAACCAAAGCGGTGGCACCATTGCTAGTACCATCGAGGTTGGATAGCCAAAAGGCATTTGCGGACTATCATCGTGGCAATCTAAGATTTGATATTTTTTTGAAGACTTAAAATGATGGTCGCTATGTCGTGTTAATTCATACAAAACGATGCGACCGATAACGTGATTAGAGTTCCAGGAATGGATTTCTCGCACACGTTCGTAACGACCAGATTTGGTTTTTAAACGCAATAGACCGTAATGTTCAATATAGTTAACAGTTTCCAGCAAAATAAACCCAACAATACCAGCGCAAATGGCAAATAATAAGGCTGTGGTTCCTAAAAGCGTTGTAATTAAAACCAAATAAAATAGTTGGAAAATGGTGTACCAAAGCATATCGTTCTTAAAAGAAAAGAAGGATGGCTTATTATTTTTCAGTAGTTTCTTTTGAATGTGCCACGCATTAAAATACTGTCTAATCGTAGACGTTAGCCAAAACGAATACACACTTTGGTTGTATTTTGCGGTAGCTGGATCTTCTGGTGTGGCAGCGTGAAGGTGATGCCCAAAATTGTGCTCAATATAAAAATGCATATAAAACGAGGGTAGAAGTAAGGCTTTGCCCAAAAAGCGTTCGCTGGTTTGTTGTCTGTGCCCAAGTTCGTGACCAACATTAATTCCATTAACGCCTAAAACAATACCTACGGAAAAAATAAGTCCGACAAACTCATAAGTTTCCAAAGGTTGACGAGTAACTAAAATCAAAGCATAGATTACAATACCATAAACAATAGGTAAGTTGAGGTAAAGTAACCAATCAAAAAACTTACGTTTTAATCTACTATCCACGTCTTTGGGTTGAAGATTAGTAGTATCCACAGGAAAAACAAGTTCTAAAATAGGAATACAAACAAAGGCAAAAAAAGGTGTTGCCCAAACCCAATAGCCCTGAAAACTAAGTCCCAAACCCGCCATAATTGGGATTGAAAAAGCCGCTAAATATTTAAGGTCTTTCATAGTATTGTCTGTCATTTCGAACGCAGTGAGAAATCTAAATATATAATTTAAGTTTTGGGATTCCTCGTCGCTTTGCTCTGTCGGAATGACATTGTTTAACAGTTAATCCCTCTAAATTAACACAATCTTACCAAATTTAAGAAATCAAGAATTAAAATAAAATTGTAGATTAGTCAGTTAGAATAGTATTGATGAGCAATTTCGAAACCATAAAAAACAAACTACAGCAATTCATTAAAAAATATTACACTAATGAATTGCTAAAAGGCGCTATTTTATTTTTTGCCACAGGTTTGTTATATCTCATCATCACGCTATTTGTAGAATATGTGTTTTGGCTTAACCCAACAGCAAGAACTATTCTGTTTTGGGTGTTTGTAGCCGTTGAGCTGGCTTTGTTTGTAAAGTTTATTGCCATTCCGTTAGCACATTTATTCAATTTAAGGCAAGGCATTGATTACGAAACCGCTTCAAAATTAATAGGCAATCATTTCCCTGAAGTCAACGATAAATTGTTGAATGTACTTCAGCTTAACCAAAGTCCACAGCAATCTGATTTGTTGTTGGCAAGTATAGAGCAGAAGTCGCAAGAATTGCAACCCATTCCTTTTAAATCGGCAATCAATTTTAAGACCAATACCAAATATTTAAAGTATGCAGCTATTCCTGTGGTCATCATTTTGTTGTCTTATATTACAGGAAAAATCGATTGGTTTAGTGATAGTTACGAGCGTGTGGTCAATTACAAAACAGCTTATGAGCCACCGGCACCTTTCCAGTTTTTTGTGTTGAATGAAAATCTACAAGCCATTGAAGGTAAGGACTTTAAACTCAAAGTAAAAACTGCAGGCGATGTCATTCCTGAGAACGCTCAGATTCAATTCAACGGTCAATCCTATTATTTGCAACAGATAGCACCAGGTGAATTTCAATACACGTTCAATCTACCGAAAAACAATATTGATTTCAGTTTATCGGCTAACGATGTCAATTCAAAACCATACGAATTACAAGTGGTCAATACACCTAATTTGGTAAATTTTGAAATGATGTTAGATTATCCTTCCTACACACAAAAGCAAGACGAGGTGTTAAAAAGTACCGGTTCTGCCGTTGTTCCAGAAGGCACAAAAGTGACTTGGAAAGCAAGGACCAAAGCCACAAATGCAGTACACATTTATGCCGAAGATACCTTAACGTTTTCAAAAAACGACAATAACAATTTTGAAGCGACCAAGCGATTATTCAGAAATTATAATTACAGTATTTCCACCAGTAATGAGAATCTAAAGGATTACGAAAATTTGGCCTACAGTATTTCCGTGGTTAAGGATTTGCATCCAGAGCTCAACATCAAAATGCAAATCGATTCCTTAGACCAGCAAAGTATGTATTTCTATGGTCAAGCGAGTGATGATTTTGGCTTATCAAAATTGAATTTGGTGTATTATCCAACAGAAGATGAAACTCAGAAAGTTGTAGAGCCGATTAGCATTTCAAAATCTAACTTTAGTGAGTTTGTGAGTGCGTTTCCAAATCAATTCAATTTAGAAGAAGGCGTCAGCTACCAATTGTATTTTGAAGTTTATGATAATGATGCGATTCATAATTACAAGCGTACAAAAAGTAGTGTCTTTAGTTACCGAAAATTAACCAAGGTCGAGGAAGAGCAGAAACAGTTGCAAGAGCAAAAAGAAACCATAAAAGACATTGGCAAAACGTTTGAAAAGTTAGAAGAGCAAGACAAAAAACTTGAAGAGTTTTCTAAAACCCAAAAGGAAAAACAAGAGCTTAACTTCAACGATAAAAAGAAATTTGAAGACTTCCTGAAACGACAGAAACAGCAAGAACAGTTGATGAAAAATTTCAACAAAAAGCTACAGGATAATTTAGAAGAATTTCAGGAAGAAAAGAAAGAAGATCAATTTAAAGAAGACTTAAAAGAACGTCTAAAAGAGAACGAAGAAAAGCTAAAACAAGACGAAAAGTTACTTGAAGAATTAGAAAAGCTGAAGGATAAAATCAACAAAGAAGAGTTTACCCAAAAGCTTGAAGAGTTAGCCAAACAAAACAAAAACAAAAAGCGCAGTATGAAACAACTCTTAGAGTTGACCAAACGTTTTTATGTAATGAAAAAGGCTGAAAAAATAGCCAATCAATTAGACGATTTAGCGAAGAAGCAAGAAGCCCTGTCCAACAAAGACAAAGAGAACACCAAGGACAAACAAGGAGAATTAAATAAGGAATTTGAAAAACTACAAAAGGATATTGAAGACCTAAAACAAGAGGACAGACGTTTGCAAAAACCAATGAACGTTCCTGTAGATGAGTTTTTAGAAGATGGTGTAAAGTACGATCAAAAGGAAGCCAAAGAAGCCCTTGAGAAAAAGGAAGAGAAAGAAAGTGAGGGAAAGCCATCTGAAGCTCAAGAACAGCAACAAAACGCTCAAGAAAAGCAAAAGAAAGCTGCCAAGAAGATGAAACAGATGAGCGAGCAAATGATGCAAATGCTTTCTGGTGGAGGCGGCGGAGGAGGTAATCAAATGTCTGAAGATGTTGATGCCTTACGTCAAATTCTAGAGAATCTTTTATTGTTTTCTTTCGACCAAGAAGCGTTGATGAATACATTTGAAAGTATTGATATTAACAATAATAAATACGGTAAATACATCATTAACCAAAGTAATCTAAGAGAGCACTTTGAGCATATTGATGATAGTTTATTTGCATTATCCTTACGTCAACCAAAAATTTCTGAGAAGGTAAATGAACAAATCACAGAAGTGTATTTTAATATAGATAAAGCGCTTGGTGATTTAACAGAAAACAGATTGTACCAAGGAGTATCATCACAACAATATGTCATCACAGCGAGTAATGAATTGGCGAGTTTCCTCAGTGATGTTTTAGACAATTTGGAAATGCAAATGAATTCTGCTATGGGATCTGGAGGTGGCGGCGGACAACAGCTTCCGGACATTATCATGAGCCAGGAACAACTCAACAAACAAATGGAAGAAGGCGTTAAAAAGAACGAGCAAGGAAAACAAGGAGAAGAAGGGCAAAAAGGTGAAGGTGAAAAACCTGGACAAGAAGGCAGTGAAGGCAAAGAAGGTGAGGGAAAACAACCAGGAGAACAAGGCCAACAAGGTGAGCAAGGACAGAGTGGTAAACAAGGTCAAAGTGGGCAAATTGGTGAGAATGGTCAATCTGGAGAACAACAAGGCAATGGAGGCCAAAATGGGAAGAACGGTCAACAAAATGGTGAAGGCGATCAAGATGGAGGAGAAGGTCAGGATGGAAAAAACGGTAAAGGTGGAAAAAATGGTAAAAACGGAAGGGGCTCTAATGGAGATGGTAATGGTGAAGAACAAAATGATGGTTATGGTGAAGGAGGAAAAGAAGAACAGAATGAAGAATTATTTAAAATTTACCAGCAACAGCAACAATTACGTCAGGCACTAGAAGATCGTTTATCTAAAGAAGGAAAGATTGAATCTGCTGGCGAATTGATAAAGCAAATGGAAGACATTGAGCTAGATTTGTTGAACTACGGCTTCACCAATCAAACGTTTCAAAAGATGATGGATGTGCAGCATCAATTATTGAAACTAGAGAATGCCACCTTTATGCAAGGTCAAGATACGAAGCGCGAATCAGAAACCAATAAGAAGGAGTTCAACAACAACAATCCAAGTCAAATTTCTACCGCAAAACAATACTTTAACACCACTGAAATATTAAACCGACAAGCGTTACCTTTGCAGAATCATTTTAAGAAAAAGATTCAAGAATATTTCAAAAACAATGATTAGTTTTAATTACGAAACCGATTTTAAATTAAAGAACGAAACACAAATTTCTGAGTGGATTTCTAAAGCCATAGTTTCAGAAAATTGTAAAGAAGGCGAACTTAATTATATTTTCTGCTCGGATGATTATTTGCATAAAATCAATGTTGATTTTCTAAACCATGACACCCTAACCGACATTATAAGCTTCGACTACTCAGTAGGAAAAGAACTACATGGCGATATTTACATTTCTGTTGAGCGAGTAGAAGACAATGCCAGCGATTTTGAAGTAGACTTTGAAGATGAGTTAGCACGAGTAATGATTCATGGCATACTACACTATTGTGGCTATAAAGACAAGACAGAAGATGACGCTAAGTTGATGCGCTCTAAAGAGGATTACTATTTACAAGAGCGTTTTTAGTGTTAAGTTTTCAATGTATCTTTGCGCGTTCAATTTTAAAGAGAGAATAATTGTTCCACGTGGAACATTAAATATGTACAGCAATGTTTAGTGAAGTTTACGATGTTATTGTTGTTGGCGCAGGTCACGCAGGAAGTGAGGCTGCCGCTGCTGCTGCGAATATGGGAAGTAAGACATTGTTAATTACAATGAACCTTCAAAATATCGCACAGATGTCTTGTAATCCTGCTATGGGAGGCATTGCGAAAGGACAAATTGTGCGAGAAATTGATGCTCTTGGTGGTTATAGCGGAATTGTATCTGATACATCTGCAATACAATTTAAAATGCTCAATAAATCTAAGGGACCTGCAATGTGGAGTCCTAGAGTGCAATCGGACAGAATGCGTTTTGCTGAAGACTGGAGGTTGTTGTTAGAACAAACACCTAACCTTGATTTTTATCAAGAAATGGTGTCTGGATTGCTTATTGAAAACCACAAAGTGGTTGGAGTAAAAACCTCACTCGGAATAGAAGTAAAAGCCAAAACCGTAGTGTTGACTAATGGTACATTCCTGAATGGTTTAATACATATTGGTGAAAAGAATTTTGGTGGAGGGAGAGCAGGAGAAAGAGCAGCTACTGGCATAACAGAGGACCTGATTAAACTAGGTTTTGATTATGGCAGAATGAAAACAGGAACACCACCAAGAGTAGATGGCCGTTCATTAGATTATTCTAAGATGACAGCGCAGCCTGGTGACGATAATCCTGAAAAATTCTCTTTTCTTGATATCACAAAACCGTTAAAGGAACAACGTGCGTGTCACATGACTTATACAAGTCCAGAGGTGCACGATTTGCTTCGCGAAGGATTCGATAGATCGCCTATGTTTAACGGCAGAATTCAAAGTATTGGACCACGTTATTGCCCTTCAATCGAAGATAAAATCAATCGATTTGCGGATAAAGATAGGCATCAATTATTTGTAGAACCAGAAGGCTGGAATACGGTTGAGGTTTATGTCAACGGCTTCTCAACATCCTTGCCAGAGGATGTACAATATAAAGCTTTACGTTCTGTGGCTGGTTTCGAAAATGTGAAATTCTTTAGACCTGGTTATGCTATTGAATATGATTATTTTCCACCCACACAATTAAAACACACCTTAGAAACCAAGCTTGTTGAAGGCTTGTTTTTTGCAGGGCAAATTAACGGAACAACAGGTTATGAAGAAGCGGCATCTCAGGGATTAATGGCTGGAATTAATGCGAGTTTAAAAGTTCAGGAACGTGATCCGTTTACGTTACAAAGAGATGAAGCGTACATTGGTGTTTTAATAGATGATTTAATCACTAAAGGGACAGAAGAGCCATATCGAATGTTTACGTCGCGTGCAGAGTACAGGACCTTGTTAAGACAAGATAATGCCGATTTTAGATTAACACCTAAAGGATACGAACTTGGTTTAGCTTCTGAAAAACGATTAAAACGAATGGAAGAGAAGCAATCGAAAGCTTCAAATTTTGTTCAGTTTTTTAAAGACACTAGTGTAACTCCTGAAGAAATAAACCCAATTCTAGAGTCAAAGGATTCTGCAAAAGTTAAGCAACAAGATAAGATGTTTAAGTTGTATGCACGACCAAATATTACCATAGACGATATGCGAAAAGTGGCCTCTGTAGATGCGTATATTTTAGAGAACAATTTAGATTCTGAAATTATAGAGCAAACTGAAATTCAGGTGAAATATGCTGGCTATATAGAAAAGGAAAAGAATAATGCAGATAAGTTAAATCGCTTAGAAAATGTAAAAATCCCATCGAATTTTGATTATTCAAAATTAAAATCAATGAGTATAGAGGCACGACAAAAGTTAACCGAAATTCAGCCAGTAACCATTTCACAAGCATCAAGAATTAGCGGAGTATCGCCAAATGATATTTCTGTTTTATTGGTGTATTTGGGTAGATAGTATGAAAGAAGTAATATTAAAGCAAACGGTACATCCCAACGTAAAATGGATTTTAGGGTATCCTTTTTTGCTTGCTTTTGCCATTCTTACATATGCTGAACCAGAGAAGTTTTTTCTTTTAATATTTCCTGTATTAGCACTTTCTTATAGTTTTGATTTTGTGTTTAAATCAGACAAGTCTAGTTATATTCAAATACGATTATTTGGAATTTCGATCTTTAGATTCAAGAAACAGTTTATTCAACCAACATACATTTCGTTATTCAAACAAGCTTACTAGAGAGAATGCTTTTGGTTTCTCTCCACAAATTATAGGAGATGATCAATACAATTTATATACTATAAAATTGTTTAATGAGCACAAAAATGAAATCGTATTTGAGCCTGAAGACGCTTCTCAAGTGCACAAACTTGGAAGTGAATTGGCTATTCTATTTAATGTAGAATTATATAATACTTTGGAATAGTTCCACGTGGAACAATCGGATTGAAATAAAAATTATTGTTATTCTAAATTCGTTTGAGAGTCTATTTTAATGAGCAACAAACCAACATATCTAACTGTAAAAGACCATTCCGTTTCTGGACAGGAATTTCAATTGGTTTACAATGAGGAATTGGGTATGTTAGAAACATTTCCACAACCCGAAGGCGAAAAACTTTCAGAATATTACAAAAGCGAAGACTACATATCGCATACAGATGCTAAGAGAAATCTCTTTGAAAAAGTGTATCATTTAGTCAGAACTATTTCTTTAAAGCGAAAATTGAAATTGATTAATTCATTTCAAACGGAAGAAAAAGCACTTTTAGATATTGGATGTGGTACAGGCGATTTTTTAGAAATCGCAAAAAGCAATAATTGGAACGTTGTTGGAGTAGAGCCTGATGAAAAGGCTAGAAAAATTGCAAATTCTAAAACCAACAATTCTGTTTTCGATATTAAGCATTTAGAAACTTTAAAGAAAAATAGTTTTGATGTGATTACACTTTGGCATGTTTTAGAACATTTACCAAATTTAGAAATGCACGTTAAGCTTTTTAAGCATTTATTAAAACCGAACGGTACTTTGGTAATTGCAGTGCCAAATTTTAAAAGTTACGATGCGCAACATTATAAAAACTTTTGGGCTGCTTATGACGTGCCAAGACACCTTTGGCATTTTTCAAAAACATCGGTTGAAAAATTGTTTCACGAGGAACAATTAAAATTGGTAAATACCTTACCAATGAAATTTGATGCTTACTATGTAAGTCTACTTTCAGAAAAATACAAATCAGGTTTTATGAATCCTATTAAAGCGTTTTGGATAGGATGGCGCTCAAATCTTAAAGGAAATCGCTCAAAAGAATTTTCTTCTCATATTTACCTATTAAAACAAGAGAAAACTTAATTTTAGTTTTCGCACGCTACATTTAAGCTTAAGAATAGGATTACACCTTGATAAAATCCAAACATCTCTAAAAACGCTTTATTTAGAGCTAAAATCAATAGTTGAAATAAATGCCAAAACCAAAAAACTATTGATTTTTTATATGGTTGAAAAAATTACTCAAACACAGTTCAACTTTCATACATTTGCACAAAATTAAATTCAAACAAAAAATAATGAAAAACATATTAGTAGCCGTTTTGGTTTTTGCTTCTTTGACAGCTTGTCAACAACAAGAAAAAGTTGCTTTCGTTGATAATAGTAAAGTGATTGATGATTATCAAATGAAAATTGACATAGAGAAAAAATACGAGGATCAAAACAATGCGTTTAATAAACAACGAGATAGTATTGGACGTGTTTATCAAATGGAGATCCAAACAATCCAAATGCAATTAAGCAGTATGAGTCAAAGAAAACAAGAAGAAGAATCTCAAAAGTTTCAGCAAAAGTGGCAGCCCATACAACAACAGATGCAATTTAGGCAGCAACAAATGGAGCAAAATTTTAATGTTGAAATGGATTCTGTTATTATTAAAGTAAATGATTTTGTTGAAGATTATGGCAAGGATAATGGATACACTTTTATTTTTGGGAAAAACAGAGCGGGTAGTGTTCTGTACGGAGCAGAGGCAAAAGACATTACTGAGGCAGTTACTAAAGCAATAAATGAAGCATATAAAAATGGAGACTCTGCTGAAGAAAAGTCAGAGAACAAAGATAAAAAGGAAGAATCTAGCAAGGATTAATCATAACGCTATAAAAAATATAACAAGGCCAAGCTTATGCTTGGCTTTTTTTATGTAGTAGCCTTGTTAATTTTATGGATAAATCCGTAAGAATTATCTTAGAGTTGCCGTTACGTTCAATATGGTAAATAGCGTCTTGTAATTCTTCCGAAATTTCTATAATGTTAGAGTCATGAACAAATGGAGCAAATTTTTCAATTTGAAAATTTTCAGAACGAGGCTCTACATACACAAGATCACTTGCACCATAATTATGAAGCAACGCTTGTCTAAAATAGTTCAGGCAAAATGCTAAAAATTTCTTCTGCGTTTCGCGACCTGTTTTAGCAATCTCATCGGACCATGAAATTAAATCGTGTATGGCCTTTTTATTGCCCTTAGCCTTAAACGCAGAGCGTACCCAAAACACAAACCATTTTTCAAACTGAATATCTTCACTATCTTGATAAATAAGGTCGCAAGCCTTGTTATAATTTCCATTGGCTTGATGAGCTATTCTCACGGCCATAGATTTTTCTATATGATAATTCTCTACTAGAGCATCAGAAATGACATCATCTGCCAAAGGTGGAAAATGTAATATTTGACAGCGGGAAAGAATAGTGTTTATAATTTGCTCTTCGTCTTCAGCAATGAGAATAAATATGGTTTTTTCTGGCGGTTCCTCAATAAGCTTTAGCAACTTGTTGGCAGCTGATGTGTTTATTTTTTCAGCCATCCAAACGATCATCACTTTATAACCACCTTCGTAAGATTTTAAAGACAATGATTTTACTATTTCAGTAGCTTCGTCAACACCTATTTGACCCTGCTTGTTGTCGACACCAAGCAATTTATACCAATCAAACAAATTTCCATAAGGTTGTTGATCAAGTAGTTGGCGCCACTCTTCTAGATAAAAATTGGAAACAGGCTTGCTTTTTACCTTATCGCTAGTGGTTACAGGAAACGCAAAATGCAAGTCTGGATGCGAAAAGTTTTTAAACTTTAGATTACAAGACTCATTTCCGCCAATGTTTTCACCATTAACATTACCACAGAGAATGTATTGTGCATAAGCTATGGCCATTGGCAAAGTACCACATCCTTCTGGGCCAACAAATAACTGAGCGTGAGCAATTCTACCAGCATCTACACTAGTAGTAAGGTGATTTTTTATATGTGTTTGTCCTAAAACTTCAGAGAAAAGCATAGCGCAAAACTATGTAATATTTTAACGTCTTTAAAAAATATCTTTTTTTATGAATTCTTTTGCGTTCTTATTGATTTTCATCTTGTCATTTGGTCAATATGAACTTATATTTGTTGAAACTATAAATGCGAATACCTAAGACTTATGAAAACATTAAACGATTTTAATTTTGAAAATAAAAGAGCATTAATTCGAGTAGATTTTAATGTGCCTTTAAATGATAATTTTGAAGTTACGGATAATACAAGAATAGTTTCGGCAAAGCCAACAATTATAAAAATTCTTGAGGATGGTGGAAGTTGTGTGTTAATGTCGCATTTGGGTCGACCAAAAGGCGTTCAAGAGGAATTTTCATTAAAACATATTGTTTCAGAAATTAAAGATGTTTTAGGTGTTGAGGTAAAATTTGCGAGCAACTGTGTTGGCCCAGTGGCTGAGAAAATGGCAAGTGATTTACAA
>JAGQZO010000064.1:15971-17148 GCA_020435515.1 Winogradskyella sp.
TCTAAGCTGGGCGATATTTATGTAAATGATGCCTTCGGAACTGCGCATAGAGCACATGCATCTACGACAATAGTTGCAGATTTTTTCCCAGAAGCTAAATGTTTTGGAAGCTTGTTGGCAAAAGAAATAGAGAGTATTAAAAAAGTATTAGAAGATGGTGAAAAACCTGTTTTGGCAGTACTTGGAGGCGCTAAGGTATCTTCAAAAATCACCGTCATTGAAAATATTTTAGACAAAGTTGACCATTTAATTATTGGAGGTGGAATGACTTTTACCTTTATAAAAGCTTTGGGAGGAAAAGTAGGAGATTCTATCTGTGAAGATGATAAAATGGAATTGGCTTTAGACATTTTAAAGCAAGCTGAAGCTAAAGGTGTTAAAATTCATCTCCCGGTTGATGTGGTTGCTGCGGACGCTTTTAGTAATAATGCCAACACACAAGTTTGCGATGTAAGACAAATCCCTGATGGATGGCAAGGTTTAGATGCTGGTCCAAAGTCTTTAGAGATTTTTGACGATGTAGTAAACAAGTGCAACACCATTTTATGGAATGGACCTTTGGGTGTTTTTGAAATGGAAACATTTTCTAAAGGCACTATAGCTCTTGGAAATTCCATCGCAAATGCTACTATGAACGGAGCTTTTTCTTTAGTGGGTGGAGGAGATTCTGTGGCGGCTGTAAAAGAATTTGGTTTTGAAGACAAGGTAAGTTACGTAAGTACAGGTGGTGGTGCAATGCTAGAAAGCTTAGAAGGAAAAACGCTTCCTGGCATTGCGGCGATTTTGGAATAATCTTTTCTTAAAAAAAGAATGTCTAAACACTAAATTTTAAGCATAAGTCATAAAAAGTACTATTTTTAGACCTACCAACGTTACGTATAGTAGGTCTTTTTAATATATGCATTACAAATTCAACATTTTATTAATTGTCTTTGGCCTAGGTACTCTTGGGTTTTCTCAGTCAAAAAAAGACACCATAATTGATGGTAAACCCATCATAAATGGAAAAGTTATTCTTGCAGAACCAGATACTTTAGGCATTAAAAACCTTAAAGATTTACACGAAGCTGCTGAACTGGATCAAAAGTGGCTAGAAGAATTATACAGTAATGCTTTATACGACACCATCTATAAATCAGTAACCGAACTTACTTACGAACCTGTAGATTATCCTGAA
>JAGQZO010000064.1:17219-26580 GCA_020435515.1 Winogradskyella sp.
AACCCTTCGTTAGAAAGTGTAATTAAAAGATATTTAAAGCACAGGAGAACATCTTTAGAGCGCCTAATGGGCTTAAGCCATTTTTATTTTCCGATGTTTGAAGCAGAGTTTGATAATTACGACATTCCGTTGGAAATGAAATATTTATCTATTGTGGAGTCTGCATTAAAACCAAAAGCAAGATCTAGAGTAGGAGCTACTGGGTTATGGCAATTTATGTTCGGCACCGGAAAAGAATATGGTCTAGATGTAAGTAGTTATGTAGACGAACGAAGCGATCCAATCAATTCCACTACTGCTGCCGCGAAATATCTGTCTAGACTATATAAAATTTTTGGAGATTGGGATTTGGCCTTAGCGGCATACAATTCTGGCCCTGGCAATGTCAATAAAGCAATAAGACGCTCGGGAGGCTACAAGAATTATTGGAATATTAGACCAAACCTACCTCGTGAAACAGCGGGTTATGTGCCAGCGTTTTTAGCAACTATGTATATTTTTGAATTTGCCGAAGAACACGGTTTTAAACCAGAGCGACCTCCATTTCAGTTGATTCAAACAGATACGGTACATGTAAAGCAGATGATTACCTTAGATCAGGTAGCAGAAACCACAGGTGTAAATATTGAAGAACTTCAGTTTTTAAATCCATCTTACAAATTAGACATTATACCCAAAATTGAAGGCAAAACCTATACTCTGCGTTTGCCAAGAGAAGCGATAGGAGTGTTTACTACAAACGAAGAAAAGATTTACGCTTTTGCAAAAGCAGAATTTGACAAACGCGAAAAACCCTTACCAGAGCTGATAAAGGAAGACACAAAAACAACGTATCGTGTTAAAAGCGGTGATTATTTGGGTAAAATAGCTAGACGCTATGGCGTAAGGGTGAGCCAGATAAAACGATGGAATGGATTAAGAAGCAACAACCTAAAAATAGGACAGCGCTTAACAATTTATCCAAGAAATCCAGCTACAAGCCCTAACCCATCAACGCCCCAAAAAACAACAAGTAATAAAGGTAGAAAAACCTACACAGTGCAATCTGGAGATTCACTTTGGAGCATAGCACAAAAATTTTCTGGAGTTTCTGTTCAAAATCTTAAAGATTGGAACGATATTAGTGGTAATAAACTCAAAATAGGAATGACACTTATAGTGTCTGAGTAATAAACCAACAAAAAAAAACTTATTTATGAGAACGCTATATGTATTTTTATTCTGCCTGTTGCTTACTGCTTGTGGAGATAAAAAAGAAGGGGATAACAAAAGATATCTTCCCGAATCCAACGGAAACCTAAACAGCATTTCGGTTGTGGTAGATAATGAACTATGGGAAGGAAGAGTAGGTGAGAACATAAGAGAGATTTTTGCTGCTTCCATTTATGGCTTACCTGTAGATGAGCCAATGTTTAAGTTACGCCAGATACCACCACAAGTATTTGATGGTTTTGCTACCCGAAGCAGAATAATTCTCAAAGTTGAAAAAGGGAGTAATATAGAACCAACAACCAAAATAGCAAACGACGCATTTGCAAAACCGCAAACAATAGCTATAGTTGGTGGTAAAACAAATGAAGAAATAATTTACCAGCTTACACAAGCTAAAGACAAAATTATTGACGCTTTTAATAAAGAGGAAGTTAAGGAAAAGCAAAGAAGAATTAAACTAGATTTATTAGATGTAGGAGACATCAATAAAAAATTAGGCTTTACAGTAAACATCCCTTCAGCCTACAGAATAGCCAAAGCAGATGATGATTTCTTTTGGATTAGAAAAAACCTAAGCAATTCTAAAACTATTGAAGTAATGTTTTATGAAGTTCCCATAGAAGCCATTTCCCAAGGGGATAGTACGGTTGTAGATATTGTAAAAACGCGTAACAATATTACAAAAACTAAAATTCCTGGTGAAGACGGTATTTATATGGCGGTTGATGATGCGTATGCACCAGGTATGTTTGATGCTATAATAGATAATAAACCAGCTTATGAAGTAAGAGGTATTTGGGAAATGAGAGGGTTTACTATGGCTGGCCCATTTATAACATATGCTATTGAGGATAAAGTAAACAAACGTTATCTCATAGCCGACGGTTATGTTTATGCACCATCATTAAGTAAGGCTGAATACGTCTTTGAACTGGAATCGATTATAAAATCAATTAAAATTAAATAATAAAAAAGCCAACTTTTAAAGTTGGCTTTTTTGTATCAAACACAAAACGGTTATTCTTTTTCTTTCTTATCAGAAGTCTCGTCTTTACTGGCATCTTTAAACTCCTTAATGCCGCTTCCTAAACCTCTCATTAATTCTGGGATTTTTTTGCCCCCAAACAGCAATAAAACGGCCAAAGCAATTAAGACCCATGAACCAGGACCAATTGCACCTAAAAATATACTACTAGAAATCATAACTTCAAATTTAGAATACAAAGTTAGTAATTAAACTTTAATTATAACGTTGTATTCTCAACTTTAATAACTATTACGAATGCCGTTTCACTATTTTATTTAATTTTGTTTTAATGGTTAAAAAGAAAAAAAAAGAAAAGAAGTTTACCAAAAAATTACTTCACAAGTATCGTCTTGTAATACTAAATGAAGATACTTTTGAAGAACGATTTGCTATAAAACTAACGCGCCTTAACGTCTTTGTGCTAACTTCTTTTTCTGCAATTTTACTTGTGTTTTTAACGATACTTCTAATAGCGTTTACACCGCTAAGAGAATATATCCCAGGCTATTCTTCGGCAAAGCTTAAAAAGGAAGCTTCTATGCTAAATTATAAGACGGACTCTTTAGTGCAAGAATTAGAACTAAACAAACGATATTATGCCTCAATACGAAAAGTGCTTACAGGCGACGTTACAGCTGTCGATTTTGATAGGGACTCTGTAATTGAAGCTGCTAAAAACGACCCAGAGATTATACAAACAACGACCAATAGAGAAGATTCTTTATTGCGAGATAAAGTAGAAAAAGAAGACAAATACAATCTTTTTGAAGAGTCTTCGGGACAAAACGATTTTGTTCTTTTCCCTCCCGTAAATGGCACAATATCAGAAGGCTACAATATAAAAGACAAGCATTATGCAGTAGATGTCGTGGTGGCAACCAATACACCGGTTAAAGCAACAGCAGATGGCACGGTAATTTTTGCAGAATGGACAGTAGAAACAGGTTATGTCGTTATTATTGAGCATAACCAAGAATTGATATCTGTATACAAACACAATGCGGCCATAACAAAATCTCAAGGGGATTTAGTAAAGGCGGGTGAAGTTATTGCAATGTCTGGAAATACAGGCGAATTAAGTACGGGACCACATCTTCATTTTGAACTTTGGAGTAAGGGTTATCCGGTAAATCCAACTAATTTTATTGATTTTCAGTAATGCCATCGATTAAAGCAGCACTATCAAAACCCTTTGCAAAACTAATAGCAAAGCGTATTAACAAATGGGCTTCTCAACCAGTAAAAACCCAAGATAAAGTGTTTCAAAATCTTATAAAGGAAGCCAAAAACACTGTTTTTGGAAAAGACCATAAGTTTAACACTATTCAATCATATGAAGACTTTAAAATTTTAGTTCCTGTAAGAGACTACGAAGGTTTAAGGCCTTATGTTGAGCGTGTTGTAAAAGGCGAAGAAAATATACTCTGGAAAGGAAAGCCCATTTATTTTGCAAAAACCTCTGGAACGACATCTGGAGCAAAGTACATTCCCATCACAAAAGAAAGTATGCCAACTCACGTAGAAGCCGCCAGAAACGCTATACTGCTCTACATAAACGAAACGGGAAACTCAAAATTTGTTGATGGTAAAATGATTTTTCTTCAAGGAAGTCCAATTTTAGAAGAAAAAAACGGTATAAAATTAGGAAGGCTTTCCGGCATCGTTGCACACTATGTGCCCAAATATCTTCAAAAAAATAGAATGCCAACCTTAGAGACCAATTGTATAGAAGATTGGGAAACTAAAGTAAACGCCATTGTAGATGAAACCTTAAATGAGGACATGACCGTTATTTCTGGAATACCATCTTGGGTACAGATGTATTTTGAAAAGTTGATTGAAAGAAAGGGGCAGAAAGTAGGTGAGATTTTTAAAAATTTCAACTTATTTATTTTCGGGGGAGTTAATTACGAGCCTTACAAGGCAAAGTTCGAAAATTTAATAGGCCGTAAAGTTGATAGTATAGAACTTTATCCGGCTAGTGAGGGATTTTTTGCATTTCAAGACAAACAAAATGAAAAGGGGATGTTGCTTCAATTAAATTCAGGGATATTTTATGAGTTTATTGAGGCCGAACACTTCTTTGAAGAAAATACAGAACGTATCACCATAAAGGATGTTAAACTTGGTGTTAATTATGTTATGGTCATTTCTACAACCGCAGGCCTTTGGGCCTATAACATTGGAGATACAGTGGAATTTACATCACTAAAGCCATATAGGATTATTGTAAGCGGTAGGATAAAACACTTTATTTCAGCATTTGGTGAACATGTTATCGGAAAGGAAGTAGATCAAGCTCTCAAAGAGGCAATAATCAATACAGACATAACGGTAAACGAATTTACAGTAGCGCCTCAAATCAATCCAGCTAAAGGCTTACCTTACCACGAATGGTTTATAGAGTTTGAAAACGAACCAAAGGATGAAACAAAGCTTATTGAGGACTTAGAAGCATCGCTGCAAAAACAAAATAGTTACTATTATGATTTAATCGAAGGAAAAGTTTTAAGGCCGCTAGTAATAACCCAAGTTAAAAAAGATGGGTTTCAAGCCTACATGAAGTCAATAGGAAAGCTTGGGGGCCAAAACAAAATACCTAGATTATCAAACGACAGAAAAATAGCTGATGCTTTATATGAACTTCAATTAACTAAATAAAGCTATATTTGCAGGCTAAAATAGTGTATGAGCACAACGAATAAAAGACACGAAAGAACAAGGGCACAAGAGAGCTCCAATGCAATTGAACGTATGTATATTACAATGCGTCATTTATTTAATCGTGGATTTTACAAACCCATGGGAGTTTCTGGTGAGACCCTTAGAGAAGCATTACTACTGTTGAGGCCAGAAATTTACGGTTCTATTGGTGAAGAAAAGGCGGAAATAGATGGTTTACTATATGTAATAGACCGCTTACCACAAGGTATAGAGGAATGCACATTTATTAATTTAACAAGTGATGAAGGTTATACCAATTCGCATTTTAAGCCGATAATTCCCCCGAAACGAAGACGCAATTGTTATCGTATAGACGATGAACAGATGAATATCGAAATTACACGTGGGCGTTCAGAAATCTATGATATTTTAACCCATCTTACGTTTCTGTTTGTTGAATCTCACAAAATCAGCAAACGTGTTCTCATAAGCGAAGAGGGCGCAACAGTAAGAGATTGGCAAAAATTAGAAAATGCGGTCATATCGAGCCAAAAACTTACACAAAAGGATCGAGAAATTGCCATAACCCATACCGCCAATATTTTAGGTAGAACGTTCAACGAACTAACAGAGGCATACCCAAAATTCGCAACAGAAACCCAGCCAGAGCGCTTATTACATATTGTTTATTGGTTGGGCAAACTCGCGATAGAGGAGGTTATAAAAGGAAATAAAAGAACCATTACATTTAGTCCTGTACTAAGAGAGCGTCTTGGGCACCACATACATGGGGAAATTTGGGCCGATAACATTAAGTCTGTACTTCATAAAAATGGTTTATTGCACAGGCCAATTCATATTATTAGCGCTAACATGCACAGTATTATGAACTCGCTATTTGCCAAAGGAACACTTAAAGGGGAAGATGCTAAAAAGAGTATATTTGAAATTTATGAAGCACTCAGCAACCCAAAAAATTCTACCCTTCGCAATAAAGTAGAAAAAGCAGCGTTGCAAAACGGGATGATATATATAAAAGACACATCCGGAACCAATATTGATGTTCAGATTTTTGACACAGATAAAATAGATTTTTCTAAGATAGATTTTAAATATTCTGAAAAAGAAAAGGACAACAAAGCCGTTATCTTTGTTATGGATTACGCCTTTGGAGAACAAGCCTACGAGACTTTAGACGAGTTTTTAAAGCCAGTAAAAGTTGATGGTGAAAAAGTTCATTTAAATGTAAAGTCTATTTCTATAATGGGTAAAGCAGGAATTTTAGAAGGAGGCAAAGGGGATATAATGATCCCTTCGGCACATATTTTTGAAGGTACAGCAGATAATTACCCCTTTAAAAACGAACTAAGTAAAACTGATTTAGTAGATTGCGGAGTCGATGTTTACGAGGGCACCATGATAACAGTATTAGGCACATCTTTGCAGAATAAGGAAATTTTGAAGTTTTTTAAAAGATCAACTTGGAATGTTATTGGTTTGGAAATGGAAGGTGCACATTATCAAAAAGCCATACAGGCAGCCTCAAAAGTTAGGGGCAGCATTAATGAAGATGTAAAAGTTAGATATGCCTACTATGCAAGTGATAATCCACTAGAAACCGGAAGTACTTTAGCCTCAGGCGGTTTGGGCACCTCTGGAGTTAAACCCACTTACGTCATAACAAAAAAAATATTAGAACAATTATTTAATTCTTAAAAATATGAGCAACAAATTACCTCAAGAATCCCAAAACGAGGAAGTAGATTTAGGACAATTGTTTAATGCTATAGGAAGACTTTTTGATAGACTCTTTTCATTTTTAGGCAGATTTATTAAAGGAATATTTTCTGCAATAATTTTTTCTTTAAAACCAGTTGTCAATAACTTCAAGCTGGTTCTAATTGTTTTAATGGCTTCGGTACTAATAGGATTTATTGTTGAGAGGTTAAGAACACCTATTTATGTTTCAGATATGTTGGTAAGACCATACTATGATTCTAAGTATCAGCTTGCAAATAATGTCGATTATTTTAATGCATTAATCGGATCAGAAAATTATAAGGAGTTATCAAACATTTTTGAAATTGACAGTTCAACAACAGCCAAGGAACTGATAGGATTTGAAATTGAAATTGGACCTGAAACCCAGAACGATCTGCTAAAAGAATATGATGATTATCTCAAATCCTTAGATAGTACTCTAGCTATAGAAGTCACGTATGAAGACTTCATAGAAAATAGGGATATTTTAGCGGGAAGTATTTTTTCAATTAAAGCCAAAGCAACAAATAACGATATCTTTCCAAGTCTTGAGCGCGGTTTTATAAAAACTTTTAAGAATGAATATTCCACAAAACTAAAAGCAAGAACCGACTCAATAAGACAGGTTCAAAAACTCAACTATCTTGAAGAACTAGAGAGAATAGAAAAGCTCCAAACTATATATTTAGAAATAAAGACTAATGAATCTAGTAAAGGAGAGGTTAAGCTTGGGATTGATGGACTAATACCATTAATTCAAGAAAAAACAGAAACTAAAGAATTTGAGTTGTTTGGTGAAGAATTGAGAATAAGGGAAGCTCTTAGGACACTTGAGGAAGAAGCACTTGAAGAAAGCGAGTATTATGATATATTGTCCAGTTTTGAGGAAGTTGGAACGATAGAAATAGATATAACAGAAAGGTATTTATTAATTTTCCCTATCATTTCTTTGTTAATAATGACAATAGTTTTTATCGCTCTTAGAGTATTTAAATTCATAAAAGAATATGAATAAAAATCAGTCAATACTTGTTACAGGTGGCGCTGGATTTATAGGTTCAAACTTCATAGAGTTTTTTTTTGAACAACACAGCAATGTAAAAATTGTAAATTTAGACAAGCTCACCTACGCAGGCGAGCTTTCTAATTTAGAAGATGTTGAAAAATCTCAATTTTACACATTTATTAAAGGGGATATTTGTGATACAACTTTAGTTCAAGAGCTTTTTGAAACATATAATTTTTCAGGAGTTATTCATTTTGCAGCCGAATCACATGTAGATAATTCAATAAAAAATCCTGACGCATTTATCAATACTAATATATACGGAACATATAATTTGTTGAATATAGCTAAAACAAATTGGATGGAAGCGCCTTTTCAACCAAAAAAGGGATATGAAAACAACAGGTTCTTACACATCTCAACAGATGAAGTATATGGAACTTTAGGAGAAAAAGGTTTGTTTACAGAAAACACACCATATGCACCAAACAGTCCCTACAGTGCCTCAAAAGCATCTTCGGATTTTATAGTTAGAAGCTATTTTCACACCTATGGAATGAATGTTGTAACTACGAACTGTAGTAATAATTATGGGCCCAAACAACACGACGAAAAACTTATCCCCACAATCATTAGAAAAGCCATTAAAGGTGAAAAAATACCTATCTACGGAGATGGCAAGAACATAAGGGACTGGCTGTTTGTTAAAGACCATTGTAAAGGAATAGACTTGGCTTATAAAAATGGAAAAAGCGGACAAACCTATAATATAGGAGGAAAGAATGAAAGAGACAATCTTTATATTGCTCACAGAATATGTGAAATACTAGACAATATAAGACCCAAACGGCATAAATATTCAGAACAAATAACATTTGTAAAAGATAGACCAGGACACGATTTTAGATATGCTATAGATGCCACAAAAATTGAAACCGAATTAGAGTGGCGTGCCGACGAAAATTTTGAAACAGGAATCACTAAAACGGTTCATTGGTATTTAAATAAATACGAGAAATAATGAAAGGAATTGTATTGGCAGGTGGTTCAGGAACACGTTTACATCCGCTTACCTTGGCCGTAAGCAAACAACTTATGCCAATTTATGACAAACCAATGATCTATTATCCTATATCAACTTTGATGTTGGCAGGTATAAAAGATATTCTTATGATATCCACACCCAAAGACCTACCTTTGTTTAAGAGACTCTTGGGCGATGGAAAAGATTATGGGTGTAATTTCCAATACGAAGTTCAAGAACATCCAAATGGGTTGGCTGAAGCATTTTTAATAGGTGAAAAATTTATTGGTAACGATAAAGTAGCCTTAATTCTTGGGGACAATATTTTTTATGGCACAGGATTATCAGATCTTTTACAAAAAAACAACAACCCAGATGGCGGTATCATTTATGCCTATCATGTACATGATCCAGAACGTTACGGTGTGGTTGAGTTTGATAAGAACGCTCAGGCAATATCTATTGAAGAAAAACCCAAAAACCCTAAATCCAATTTTGCTGTTCCTGGAATATACTTTTATGACAATTCGGTTATAGAAATTGCGAAAAGTATTAAACCGAGTAGCAGAGGAGAGCTTGAAATCACAGATATAAACAAAGTATATTTAGCTCAAAAGAGATTAAATGTAAGTGTTTTGGATAAAGGCACGGCTTGGTTGGATACAGG
>JAGQZO010000065.1:0-15347 GCA_020435515.1 Winogradskyella sp.
CAACGAGTAGGGACTTCATTTTTTTAAATTTTCTAGCTTTTTGAAAATTTACGTAATACTAAATATATACAATTTTTTGTTATTTACTTATTTAACTAGCAATTAGACACTTATGGATCACCTTAAAATACTAGCATACTGACTAGGGTTATTAAGAATACTAATTGCTTTTTTTATTTCGGGATTGTTTGCGGTGTAATACGTATATAAACCTTCGCTATAAAAGTAGCGTTTAATAATCTCATCTGTTAATAACGACTTTAATTGTACTTTATTACCATCAATAGCATTAGATTTATAGGCCTGTAAAGCTGCCGATAAATTATGGTATTCTGAATTTATTACACCTTGTAACTCTTCTTCTTTAGCAATATTCATAGCATCGCTCAGTGCTTTTTCAGTTTTGGTTTCAAAATTAAAGCCAGTTGTTTTTAAATAATTTTTAAAAGATTTAAACTCGTTATCAGATAATTCAAAGCCTGTAAGATTTTCCACAGAATTGTTATAATAATAGTCCGTAGCAAAGTTAAAAACTAAGTTTTCGTTTAAAATGGCCTTTGTAATAGGTGTTTGTTTAGCAAATTCTACTTCAATATCTGGTTGTACTCCACCTCCATCATAAACAGGTCTTCCGTTTCTAGTTTTAAACTCGTTATAATTTTCTTTTTTCACACGAGTAGCTTTTCCGTTTTCATCTCTATTCCAATAGTCTAAGGCTTGTATACAACGACCAGAAGGCGTATAGTAACGTGATATGGTAATTTTCATCTGCGTACCATAAGTTAGAGGTTTTGGACGTTGTACCAAACCTTTACCAAAACTACGAGTACCTACTACCACAGCTCTATCCATATCTTGCAATGCACCAGACACAATCTCACTAGCAGAGGCACTACTACCATCTATTAATACCACTAAAGGTATTTCTGTATCTATTGCATCGCGCTTGGTGTAATACGTCTTATTATACTTTTTAACTTTAGATTTTGTGGTAACAACAAGTTGGTTTTTTGGAACAAAAATATTGGTAACATTCACAGCTTCGTTTAATAAACCACCAGGATTTCCTCTTAAATCTAAAATAAGCTGTTTAGCTCCTTGGTTTTTTAGTGCTCTGAGTGCTCCTAAAGTTTCAGAAGATGCTTTATCGTTGAATTTTCTCAGTACGATATAACCTGTTTTATCATCTATCATTGAATAGTGAGGTACAGCTTTAATCTCTAAGGATTCTCTTATGATTTTAACCGTATTGGCTTTTCCTTGTCTTTTGTAAGTAATGTTCACTTCAGTTCCTGCAGCACCTTGTAATAAATTGGCCGCATCATCTTTAAAATCTGCTACCACAACATTATCTACCTTAATGATTTCATCACCAGCTTTTAAACCAGCTTTATCTGCAGCATAATTTTTGTAAGGCTCTACTATAACCAACTTATCTTTTAGAGTTAAAACTTTAGCTCCAATACCAGTGTAATCACCTGCATTGTTTATCCTAGAGGCTTCAACATCTTGTTCATTATAAAATTGTGTATATGGATCTAAATCGTCTAGCATACTCTTTATAGCAGTATCCATAAGATCTCCAGGATTGGTTTCATCAACATAATTCATATTTAACTCCTTAAACATGGTAGTGAAAATCTCAATCTGCTTGGCGATTTCAAAAAAGTCATTTCTAAAAGCTGTAGTGCTTAAAAATACAACCAAAGCTATTACTGGTAGTACTATTCTTTTATGTAGGATTTTCTTCATTTTTTTTCTTGGTTTTATTTAAGAACTTCTCAAACAACAATTTCATTTTATAATCAATTTCATCAAAAGTTGTTCCATCCTTACTAAGATACAATATCATAAACGCATAAGATGTTGAACTATTGTTAAAATAAAAAGGCTTGTTGAGTCGGTAAGCTTCTCTTAGTAATCGCTTTATTCTATTTCTTGCAACGGCTGTTTTATGAAGTCGCTTACTTACAGATACTCCGGTTTTTAAAATGCAATCATCTTCAAATACAGTTTGTAGATAAATAAGCTTTAGAGGATAGACTGTCACAGATTTACCTTCATTAAACAATTGTTCAATGTGTTTTTTGCTTTTAAGCTTATCTTTTTTTCCGTATTTAAATTGCATATTTTAAAATAAGTAGCCAGTAAAAATAGAATTGTATTTTCTCTTTACCAAAGGAAATGGATTCCGAAGCCATGACAAAAGTCATATTTTAAGTACTTTATTTAGAGTAACTTACAAGATACTAATCAAATGAAGCCTTGTAACTATGGGACATTTAGACGTAAAACAACTTAAAAGCCCCAAGGATAAAGCATTATATATTCGGCATCTTATAAGAGATTTAGAGGCTTTAGATATAATGCTAAAAAAAGATTTGATTGAGAAAGAACCTATTAGAATAGGTGCAGAACAAGAGTTTTGTATTACAAACAACCAATTTTTTCCCAATAATAATAATATTGAAGTTTTAGAAGCTATTAACGACGATCACTTTACTACAGAAATAGGAAAATACAATCTAGAAATTAATTCAGACCCTTTACTATTGAAAGATAATTGTTTTTCTATACTACAAAAACAGCTTGAAGATTTACTCATGAAAGCAAAAAAGGGCGCTAAAGCGAGTAACTCTAAAGTTGTATTAACAGGTATTTTACCAACCTTAAGATTGAAGCATATCGGTGAAAATTACATGACTGATAGGCCTAGATATCATGTATTAAATAATTCGTTAAAATCTTCTAGACGCGAACATTTTAATATTCACATAAAAGGTGTTGATGAGCTTAATTTAATTCATGATTGTGTAATGCTAGAAGCTTGTAATACAAGTTTTCAAACCCATTTACAAATTCATCCAGATGAGTTTGTAGATAAGTATAATTGGGCACAAGCTATAGCTGGACCAGTACTTAGTATATGTACAAATTCACCAATTCTTTTTGGGCGAGAATTATGGGCAGAAACACGTATTGCTTTGTTTACACAAAGTATTGATACTAGGAGAAATTCATTTATACATCACGAGAAAGAATCGCGCGTTAGTTTTGGTGCCGATTGGGAAAGAGGCACTCTAACAGATATTTTTAGAGATCATATTTCGCGGTTTAGAAGTTTGCTAACCTCAGATGAGCACGATGATAGTTTAGAGAAATTAGAACAAGGAGACATACCAAAACTTAGAGCATTACAGCTGCACAATGGAACCGTTTATAAATGGAACCGAGTTTGTTATGGAGTAGGCGGCGGAAAACCACACCTTAGGATAGAGTGTCGCTATATTCCGGCAGGACCAACACTAACGGATGAGATTGCAAACATGGTATTTTGGGTTGGCTTAATGCTAGGTCAATCAGAAGCATATAATAAGATTCATGAAAAGATGGATTTTAAAGACGTTAAAAACAACTTCTTTAAAGCGGCTCGCAATGGCATGGAAACACAATTTAAGTGGAATAACAAACTCATTTCTTCCCAAGAACTTATTTTAAACGAGCTTTTACCAATGGCCATAAAAGGCTTAGAGAAAGCAAATATTTCTTCCGACGATATTTCAAAATATTTATCTGTAATTGAAGCTAGAGCAAAATCACATACAGGTGCACAATGGATGGTAGATAACTACAGAAATCTTCAAAAAACGAAAACTAATTTTGAAGCGCTTCAGAATATAACAGCGTATATGCATAAGCATCAGTTTGACGAGAAAACAGTTGATCAATGGGATATCTTTAACCCAGACGATAATTTAAAAATTGATGTCAGCAGAATCGTAAAACACAACATGAATACCAAAATGCTACTGGTAGACCAAAATGACAGTTTAGAGTTGGTAAGTAGCATAATGCAATGGAAAAATATTCACCATATACCAGTAATAAACAAAAAGAAAGAGCTCACAGGATTATTAACCTGGACAGATTTAATAAAACTTGGCGACAAAGATTTAGACCTAAGGGTTAAGGATGTGATGACTACTGATTTAATAACCATAACTCAAGAAGCGCCATTAAACAAAGCAAAAGGTTTAATGCAAAAACATAAAATTAATTGTTTGCCTGTAATTAGAAATAAGGAGCTACTTGGTATTATAACTTCAAGTGATTTCTAAAAGATGAACGTTGACCTACAAGAACATATCAAAACATTGGAAGCTTCAAACCGCATTTTTCATCATATAAAAGGAAAACAGCCAGGAGCAACAGTTGTATTTTTTGCTGGTATTCATGGTAATGAATTTGCTGGAGTTAATGCACTAAATGCTATTATACCAAGACTAAAAAAAAATGCCATTAGAGGAGAAATATTTGGTGTTTATGGCAATATAAGAGCGCTTAAAGCCAACAAGCGATTCATAGACTTAGACCTAAACAGATTATGGACAACCAAACAACTTGAGAGCCTAGAAGCAGAAAAGAATCCTGAAAACGAGCTCCAAGAGCAAATAGATTTATTCAAGTTTATAAAAGGTGTTTTAGCGTCTACAGATAATCCAATTTATTTTATTGACCTGCACACCACATCTAGCAAAACCTTGCCGTTTATAACCATAAATGACGCTTTAATCAACCGTAAATTCTCAGCCTGTTTTAATGTGCCTGTAGTACTTGGTATTGAAGAATATTTAGAGGGACCACTTTTAAGTTATTTAAATACGCTTGGCTATGTGTCTCTCGGTTTTGAATCTGGACAACATACAGACCCACAAGCCGTAAAGAGCTGTGAGGCGTTTGTTTATTTAGTTTTGAATCACACCAACAACTTACTTAATCCCGAAAGCGATAAGATAAATGTGTATAAAAATGAATTAGAATGCGCTTCAAAATCTATAGACTCTATTTTTGAGGTTGTTTATAAATACCATATTGAGCCAGAGGAAACCTTTAAGATGCATCAAGGATTTGAAAGCTTTCAATCTATAAAAAAAGGAACAATTTTAGCCAGCTCTAACGGTAAAGATATACGTTCAAATTATTCAGCTAAACTATTTATGCCATTATATCAAAAGTCTGGAAAGGATGGCTTCTTTATTATTAAAACAATACCAAGATTCTTTTTAAAATTATCGGAACTTCTAAGAATAGTAAAAGCAGATCATGTATTAACTTTTTTACCTGGTATTACCTGGCATGATAAGCACAAAGGAATCCTAAAAGCCAACCTAAAAGTCACGCGATTTTTAGCAAAATCTATATTTCATCTGTTTGGATACAGAAACAAGCAAATAGATAAAAATCACCTTTTATTATATAACAGAGAGCGTGTAGCTAAAAAAGCCATGTATAAGAACGAAAAATGGTATTAAAACCGTAGCGGTATAACTACGGTTTTAAAATTCTCAGAGATATAAATATTATTCTACAGTAAAGATATTGTTTTCGCGCTTTACATCTGCCATCATTTGAGAAGCATCAATTTCAACAGATTTAACGGTTTTCTTGGTATTAAATGAATAACTAGGTATTGCCCAAGCCCAATCATCTATGATGGTCGCTGAGGTTGGTTTTTCGCCACGCATCATTTGTAGGGGAATGTAAAAATCTTCAGTAGTGCCATCAGTATAAGTCACAGAAAGGTCTATTGGCATTGGCATTAAACCGATTCGTTCTAAGATAATTGTATTGCCTTCAACAGATTTTACACCATAGTCTATGGTATTTGTGGTTTGCGCAAAATCGATGAGATACCAGTCTAATTCAAAATCCGTCACACGTTCTGCGGTACGTACAAAATCCATTGGTTTGGGGTGCTTAAAAGCAAAGTCTTCAAAATACTTTTTAATAGTTTTTTTTAAATTTTCCTCACCAATAATATAGCCTAACTGGGCCATAAACACAGCACCTTTGTTGTATGCTGCAGAGCCATAAACCTGATTGTATTTGTAACGGTCGGCATGGGTGGTTAAGGGCTGTTCATAACCAGAGTTAGCAAGCCCAACATAGCCTCTGTAAGACCCACTTAAAGGGTTGTCGCTTTTACTAGAACCAAATTCGTTTTCTGCTAAAGTAGAAATGTAGCTTGTAAACCCTTCGTCCATCCACTCATGCTTAGCTTCATTGGTTGCTAATAAGAACTGAAACCATGAGTGCGCCATCTCGTGAGCTGTAACTCCAAGCAAACTCCCGTAGCTACGCTGACCAGTAATAAGGGTACACATGGCATATTCCATACCGCCATCACCACCTTGTATCACAGAATACTGATTGTAAGGGTATTGCCCTATATTTTCACTAAAATAGGTCATAAGTTTCGCGGTATCTGGTTGAAGTTTTTTCCAGTTTTCTATGTACTTAGGTTCTAAATCCTTTTTGTAGTAAAAATGTAACGTTGGCCCATTTTCCATTTGAAACGTATCATGAATAAAATCAGGATCTGCTGCCCAAGTAAAATCGTGAACTTTTGGCGCTTTAAAGTGAACTGTTTTCTTTCCTTTTTTAGCTTTTGTTTCACTTTGTATATACCCTGTGCCACCAACTACATAATCCTCATCAATAGTTAATTTTATATCAAAATCTCCCCAAACTCCATGAAATTCTCTTCCAATGTAAGGATCTGCATGCCAGCCTTCATCATCATATTCAGCCAACTTAGGATACCACTGCGCCATAGAAAGCGCAACCCCTTCTTTATTGTTTCTACCAGAACGACGGATTTGAACAGGGACTTGAGCATTAAAATCCATATCAAATGTAACGCTTTCACCCGGCTGAATTGGCTGGTCTAGTTTTACCTCAAGAACGGTGCCCACGGTTTCATGAGAGATGGCTTTGCCATTTTGTTTTAATGAATTTACTTTTATGTACCCTATTTCGTCTGGTTGAAGCTTACTTATTCTATCTCCAACCCTGGGGTCAGGATCGGCCATGGTTCTAGATCTAACATCCATTTCACTTCCGGGTTGAAAGGCATTAAAAAACAAGTGGTAATACACTCTATTAAGTACATCTGGTGAGTTGTTGGTATACACCAATTTTTGTTTGCCGTTGTATTGATAGGATTTAACGTCCATATCAATTTCCATAGTATAGTTTACATGCTGTTGCCAGTAACCATAAGAAGCAGTGTTTTCAATAGTTTTTGGAGCATTTTTAATAGGGTTTTCAGTTGCACCACACGAAAGCACTAAAGCAAAAAAGGTAAGATTAAGAAGCAATTTTTTCATTTGTATATGATTTTAAATTAAAAGGTAACTATTCTAGTATATTTTAGAATAGTTACCTTATAGAATTCCAGTAAGGGATTTATTTTATTTTAGAAGCCATAATTAACGCATTATATGCATTGGCAATCTTTCCTGATTTAGATAAATCAGCGAAAGGCTTTACGTTGTTAGCGTCTCCACCTACAACAACTTTTGTCGTTAAAGGCAACCCAGATTCTAAAATGACTTGTTTTACCTGAGCTGCAGATAAGTTAGGATATTGCGAACGAATTAAAGCAGCAATACCAGCAACGCCAGGCGCAGCCATAGATGTACCGCCTTTAAAATCATACTCATTTTCTGGAGTAGTTGAGTATACCGAAGAGCCAGGCGCAAAAATATCTACATTTTTCTTTCCGTAGTTAGAAAATCCAGACACCATTTTAGATCCATAATTTTGAGTTAGTGAGCCAACTCTTATGTAGTTGTCAGACACTTCAACAAAATCTACATTATCATCCGGAAAATTAGGCTCCACATCTACATTATTACTATCGTTTCCTGCCGCGTGTACAAATACAACGTCATTATCTGCCGCATATTTAATAGCGTCTCTAACCCACTTACTGTGCGGAGAGAATGACTTCCCAAAACTTCCGTTAATAACCTTAGCACCATTATCCACAGCATATCTAATAGATAAAGCAACATCTTTATCATACTCATCTCCGTTTGGCACAACTCTTAGCGCCATAATCTCAACATTATTAGCTACTCCGTTTGCCCCCAATCCGTTATTGCGCTCAGCAGCAATAATACCAGCAACATGTGTACCATGTGATTCTGATTTTTTTACATGCTTTACGTTTCCATTTCCATAACCTACGTCCGATAAATCATTGATATTGTCTTTAGTTGTTCTCCCTGAAAAGTTAATATTCAAATTATAATTTAAACGCTCATTGATAGACTCTAAAGCGTCATTTATTTCCTTTTTGGCATCCGCCATAGATTCTATACCATTACCGTACATATATTGTGCAATGCCTTTAGCTTGTTGTACATCAGCATCTTCAGATGTAATAGCATTAACGTCTTCTTTTGTGTAATCTTTTTTGCCAGTTGCTTTTGCTAAAGTTTCGTCGGCAGAAACTACTTGTTGGTAGATTTGTTCGTATTGTGTCTTACGACCCAACCATTTTTCGTATTCAGAAGCCTGCAGCGCAACAGCTTCTTCATATCTTGGATTAGAGGTGTCTTTAGCCGCAATCATGCGCACATACTCTAATTGCTCATCATAGGCGTCACCTAAGAAATTCCAACCATGGATATCATCTACGTAACCATTTTTGTCATCGTCTTTTCCATTGTTTGGTATTTCATCTTTGTTGGTCCAGATAACATCGTCTAAATCTTCATGATCTATATCTATACCAGAATCAATTACCGCAACAATAACCTTTTTGCCTTTCTTTCCTTTTATGATTTCCTCATAGGCTCTATCTACAGCCATACCAGGTATAGTGTCTTTTGCTAAATCTAGATGTCCCCAATTTTTCTTTTCGGCTTCGGTTAACTCAGTAACTTTTAATGGAGAAGTATCGATGTTTTCTATTGGTGTAGATAAAATATCCGCCGTACCACCACAGCCCACAAAGAGTGCTGATGAAATAAGCAGGTACGCTAATGGTTTAATGTTAATTTTCATTTGTTGATGTTTAGTTTTAATTAAATATGTCTTTACAAGTATAATTTTCGTTAAGCCTTACGCCTTTTTCGGTATGTTTTACAGTAATAATTTCTTTGTGGGCATCGTGCTCCAAAAACAAATAAAAATTGTTGTCGGCAGCCAAGTTTAAAAACAACTCTTTTTCATCTAATGTCAACAAAGGTCTGGTATCATAACCCATTACAAAGGGCAACGGCAAATGACCAGCTGTGGGTAATAAATCTGCCATAAAGCAAATGGTCTTTCCTTTATAGTTTATCATAGGAATCATTTGCTTATCCGTGTGGCCATCTGCATAGAAAATATCAAAACCTAAATCAGAGCCTTTTAAAGTTTTATCTTCTGGTAAAGCCGTAAACTTTAGTTGCCCGCTTTCTTCCATTGGTAAAATATTCTCCTTTAAAAACGATGCCTTCTCTCTTCTGTTAGGTTCTGTTGCCCATTTCCAATGATCAGCATTACTCCAAAAATATGCATTTTTGAAAGCAGGCTCATAATCTGTCCTATCTTTATTCCATTGAATACTACCACCACAATGATCAAAGTGTAAATGCGTCATAAACACATCTGTGATGTCATCTCTATGAAAACCGTTTTTTGCAAGGGATTTATCTAAGGAATCATTTCCCCACAAATAATAATAGCCGTAAAACTTATCGCTTTGTTTGTTTCCCATTCCAGTATCAATCAATATTAATCGATTTCCATCTTCAATCAGCAAACAACGTGCCGCAATGTCTATCATATTATTATTATCAGCAGGATTGGTTCGTTGCCAAAGGGATTTAGGTACCACTCCAAACATAGCACCACCATCGAGCTTAAAATTACCAGCGTTTATGGGATATAACTTCATTAATTAAAAATTTCAAGAACCTATGGTTCAGTAATTTAATTATTTCGGACAGCAAAGACAATTGCATACCAAATGCCCATTATGGGCTTTCATAATCACGCAATTTACCAAATTACCATGTAATACAGAATATCCTTTAGAATTTATTAGGGATTTTTACGGTTGTAAAAAAAAGGCTATTTTCGGAATGTTATAAAAACTTGTTACATGGTAGAACTAGCCGGCATAATTATTCTAGGAATTTTAGCACAATGGGTCGCTTGGAAATTTAAAATTCCAGCCATTTTACCATTAATTCTTATAGGTCTTTTGGTTGGACCAATCGCTGCTGAATTTATTAACGAAGATGGTACAAAGTGGATAGAGCCCATTTGGAATGAGGAGCACAGAAAAGGGCTTTTTCCTGGTGAGGGATTATTTTATTTTGTGTCTTTAGCCATTAGTATTATACTTTTTGAAGGAGGATTAACATTAAAACGAAGCGAAATAAGAAATGTTGGGCCCGTTATAACCAAGTTGATTACAGTAGGTGCTGCAATTACATTTTTTGGCGCAGCAGTGTTAGCACATTATTTGTTTGGTCTAAGTTGGGAATTGTCTTTTTTATTTTCGGGATTAATTATTGTTACAGGACCTACCGTTATAACACCCATTCTCAGAAACATTCCACTGAAACGCGATGTGTCTACAGTTTTAAAGTGGGAAGGTATTTTAATTGATCCAATAGGCGCCTTAGTTGCAGTATTGGTATTTGAGTTTATTTCTATTGAAGGAGAAGCAGGATTTACCAAAACAGCCCTAATTGAATTTGGTAAAATTATTCTATTTGGAACAACCTTCGGTTTCACGTTTGCACACGCTCTGGTATTTGCCATAAATAAAAAGTTCATACCGCACTATCTTCTGAATGTAGTATCATTGTCGGTTGTTCTTTTGGTTTTCATTGAATCTGAGATTTTTGCTCATGAGTCTGGTTTATTGGCCGTTGTTGTTATGGGAATGGTTATAGGAAATAGTAAACTAGATAACATTAAAGAGCTACTATATTTTAAAGAATCCTTAAGCGTGCTATTGATTTCAATCCTGTTCATTCTTTTGGCCGCAAACATCAATTATCAAGATTTAATGTTATTGTACAGGTGGGAAACCTTGGTGCTATTCTTGGTTGTTGTTTTGGTAATAAGACCTTTAGCAGTATTTATGAGCGCACAAGGATCCACATTAAAAGCAAACGAAAAACTATTTATTAGTTGGGTTGGGCCACGTGGTATTGTTGCCGCTGGTATAGCGTCACTCTTTGGCAGTAAGCTAAGGGCAGCTGGTGTTGTAGGTGCAGAATACATTACTCCCTTGGTTTTTATGATTGTGTTAGGAACAGTGTTGCTTAATGCTACAACAGCACGTTTGTTTGCAAGAGTCTCAGGAGTTTTCTTGTCAAAATCCGAAGGGATTCTGATTATAGGAGCGTCAAGAGTTTCTCGTCTAGTTGCCCAATACCTCATAAAGAATGGAAGACATGTTGTTTTGGTGGATAGTAATCAAAATAATGTTAGTGAAGCCGAGAAAATGGGTATTGAAGCCCATACTGAAAATATTTACTCCGAAACCCTAAAAGACAATGTTGAATTTAACGACATTGGCTACCTTTTAGCCTTAACGGGAAATGCAGATATTAATCGATATGCTGTAGAAAAGTTTGGGTCACAATTTGGTGAAAACGGCTCTTTTAGGCTCGCCTCCAAGACAGAATTAGAGAACAGTTCTATTTCTCCAGAAGACGGTGTATTTACTTTATCTGATGACTTCAATAATCTCATGGAAGTTACAGAAGAATATCCAGAAATACACGAGATTTCTGTAAAAGACTTAGACACTTATCACAATTTATTAGAGCGCATAAAGTCAGACAAAGATCAAATTCCTTTATTTCTCAAAACAAGCAAAGGAGAAATACATATAATCCCTTCTTTGGATAAAGATGTTGAGGAAGAAATAGATGCAAAAAGCTGGCTGGTGTATCTTGGCAAAGTAATTGCCGACTAGTCATTCAGCTTTAAAACCGCCATAAATGCCTGTTGAGGTATTTCTACATTACCAACTTGGCGCATACGTTTTTTACCTTTTTTCTGCTTTTCAAGAAGTTTACGCTTACGGGAAATATCACCACCATAACATTTGGCCGTTACGTCTTTACGAAGTGCCTTAATGGTTTCGCGCGCAATAATTTTTGCGCCAATGGCCGCTTGTATTGGGATATCAAATTGTTGTCTTGGGATAAGTTCCTTAAGCTTTTCGGTCATCTTTTTACCTATGGTATAAGCATTGTCCGCATGTACTAATGCCGAAAGCGCATCAACGGTTTGAGCGTTTAATAAAATATCTACCCTAACAAGTTTGGATGCCCGCATTCCAATTGGTGAATAATCAAAAGAAGCATAACCTTTAGAAACTGTTTTAAGACGATCGTAAAAATCGAACACAATTTCTGCCAATGGCATATCAAAGCTCAGTTCAACACGTTCAGTGGTTAAATAGGTCTGATTGGTAATTTGCCCTCGCTTTTCTATACATAGGCTCATTACAGGGCCAACAAAGTCAGCTTTTGTAATGATAGACGCTTTTATATATGGTTCTTCAACACGGTTTAAGGTTGAAGGTTCTGGTAAGTCTGAAGGGTTATTTACAACAACAATTTCATCAGGGTTTTTATTGGTAAAAGCATGGTAACTTACGTTTGGAACAGTTGTAATTACTGTCATATCAAACTCACGTTCCAAGCGTTCCTGTATAATTTCTAAGTGAAGCATTCCCAAGAAACCACAACGGAAACCAAAGCCTAAGGCCGCAGAACTTTCTGGTTGAAACACCAGAGACGCATCATTTAACTGAAGCTTTTCCATAGAGGCCCTTAGTTCCTCATAGTCTTCTGTATCTACGGGATAGATTCCGGCAAAAACCATAGGTTTAACGTCTTCAAAACCAGAAATCGCATTTTTAGTTGGATTTTTAGCATCAGTAATGGTATCTCCTACCTTGACTTCTCTGGCTTCTTTTATGCCCGTTATGAGATACCCAACATCACCAGCTTTTATTTCCTGTCTAGGGACCTGTTTTAGCTTTAGCGTTCCAACTTCATCTGCAAAATAGTTCTTTCCAGTATTTATGAACTTAATATTCTGCCCTTTTTTAATGGATCCATTAATAACCCTAAAGTAAGTTTCGACTCCTCTGAATGGGTTGTAAACGGAATCAAAAATAAGAGCTTGTAAAGGCTCATCTGGGTTACCCTTAGGTGCAGGAATACGCTCTATAATGGCTTCTAAGATATTTTCGACGCCAAGACCGGTTTTTCCACTCGCAGGAATGACCTCAGAGGGATCGCAACCCAACAAATCTACAATATCGTCGGTAACTTCTTCAGGATTGGCACTAGGCAAATCTATTTTGTTCAATATAGGAATGATTTCCAGATCATTTTCTAAAGCCAAATACAGATTAGAAATAGTTTGTGCTTGTATACTTTGTGCTGCATCAACAATAAGAAGCGCACCTTCACAAGCAGCAATTGAACGAGAAACTTCATACGAAAAATCTACGTGACCCGGAGTATCGATAAGATTAAGAATATACTGTTCACCCTTATAGGTGTATTCCATCTGAATAGCATGAGACTTTATGGTAATACCACGTTCGCGCTCCAGGTCCATATTATCTAGCAACTGGTCTTGCTTTTCTCTATCGGTTACAGAACCTGTAAAGTCCAATAGGCGATCAGCAAGTGTGCTCTTTCCGTGGTCTATATGTGCAATGATGCAAAAATTGCGAATATTCTTCATTTCTCTTTTTCTAAAGCGACATTAAGTTTGCAAATATAATTGATTTCTGATGCGCTTCTACAAGAAAAAAATCAAGATAGCAACACCAAAGTGAGGAAAAACCTTAAATTAAAGTAAAAAACAATGTTTATATTGCGCGCACAAAGCTAACTGATGATAAAATACCTACGCTATTCTTTAGGCGCAATTATTTTTTTGCTCTCTGTTAATGTCTTTGCTCAGAATTTTTCCATTTTAGGTAAGGTTGTGGATGCAGAAGGACAATCTATTGAGTTGGCTAATGTAATACTTTTGAAGGGAGATGAAAAGCAAATTCTGATAGGTACTTCAACAGATGATAACGGTTATTTTAATTTGGTTAACCTTGTCCAGGGCACGTATTATATTAAGGTAAGTTTTATTGGATTAGAAGAGTTTGAACAAAAAATCATTTTAACAGGAAATCTAGATTTAAAAACCATAACCCTTAACGAGATACCTGAAAGCCTAGATGAGGTTACAATCATTGCACAAAAACCGACTATAACCCGAAAACCAGATCGCTTAGTTTTTAATGTAGAAAATACAGCTTTAGTAGATGGCAATACCCTTAGTGTTTTAAGAAGCACACCAGGCGTGATTGTAACTGAAGGCAGCATAAATATTAAAAGCGCACCAGCAGCAATTTATATTAATGGTAGAAAGGTACAGCTTACTTCAGATGAGTTGATGCAACTTCTAGAAAGCGCACCTGCCAATAGTATAAAATCTGTTGAAGTTATCACAAACCCACCGGCCAGTTATGATGCCGATAGCGGTTCTGTTATAAATATCATCATGAGTGAAAATTTAGTGACTGGTTACAGAGGAAGTGTGGAAACCAACTACACCCAGGGAGTGTTTCCTCGTTATAATGCAGCTACTAACCATTATTTTAAGAATAATAAGATTAATCTTAACTTAAATTACAGTTATACAAACCAAAAAATTAATAGAGATCAAGACGACGCGGTTAATTTTTTAGAAAACACAAACTCAAATCCAAACGGAGAAGAGATTTATGAAATAGACCAAACTTGGAAATCCAACACCAACAGAAACACATGGTCAGAAACCCATAATCTTAATGTCAATTTTGATTACTTCATAGACGATAAAAACACGTTAAGTTTGACAAGTACAGGCTTATATATGCCATATTTTAAATATCAAATCAAAAACAAGACAGATATTTTTGATGAAAACGGTGATTTTGAATCGAGCTTTACGGCAGATAATCTCTCTCGAGACAGTAAGTATAACATTGGCACGGATTTGATTTTTAGACACGATTTTGATAACAAAGCCAACATAACGTTCAATGGTCATTTTACTATTTTTGACTACGAGCGCGACCAAAAAGTATTTCAAGACGAGCTAGGAATTTTAAATGACTCAGAATTTAATACATTGGCCAACCAGGATACAAAAATATTGACAGCTCAAGTAGATTACAGCCTGCCAATTAGTGAGTCATCTAGTTTTGATGCAGGCGTAAAATACTCTAACGTTAATACCGACAGCGACATCGTGCGATTAGATATCATAAACGGTAATGAGGTTTTGGATACAGAAAATTCAGATGCCTTTCAATATAACGAAAAAGTACTTGCCGTTTATGCCAACTATAGTAAATCATGGGATAAATGGGAAGTAAGTTTAGGTCTAAGAACAGAGCAAACCAATATTGAAGGAAGATCTATTACATTAAGCGAAACAAATACTCAAGATTACTTTAATTTTTTCCCCAATGCCAGTGT
>JAGQZO010000065.1:15450-18018 GCA_020435515.1 Winogradskyella sp.
TTTTTTCTGAACGAGAACACTGTTGTTTTAGGAAATCCTAACCTACTACCAACTTATACAGATGACTATAAGATTAGCGTAGACTTTTTAAAGAATTTTACGTTTTCATTTTATTATACAAATTATAGTGGTGCTATTGAAGAGTTGCCCAGACAAAACAATGAAACCAATATAATTGCTTTTACACCTACAAACATAGATAAAAGAGTAGACTATGGTTTTGATTTAGAGTTTAATTTTTATCAATCAAGCAGGTTTAATATTTATGCTGCATCTTCCACATTTAGTATTAATGAAGAAGTAAATTTCGGAAATGGATTTGTGGAATTAAATCAATGGTCTCAACTGTTTATAGTATCACCAGGGCTGACACTTCTTAAAGATAATAGCCTAAATATCAATGCTTCATTTTGGTGGTTTGGAAAGAACCTTCAGAGCCTACAAACTGTTGAAAATAGATTAATTTCTATAATTAGCGTTTCAAAATCATTATTCAATGAGAGGGCGGTTTTATCGTTAAGTGTTGAGGATATTTTTAATATGCAAGACTATGACCTATCTATCAATTACCTTAATCAATCTAGCCAAAGATTTGTAGACGCAGACAATAGATTTGTAAAGCTAGGGTTCAGTTATAAATTTGGCAACACTAAACTTAGCACCAATGAACGCTCAACCTCAGAAGAAGGTAGAGATAGACTAAAAGATTTAAATTAGGCTAATTAGTATGACACGCAGAAATAGATTCAGCATACAAATCATGAAGTTGTCAATCTTGCCACTCAGCAATAAATAAGTTAGTGTCTCTTGTACCTCCATTGTTTCGGTTAGATGAGAAAACCAGATACTTACCATCGTTAGAAAACACAGGAAAAGCTTCAAACGTGTTGCCATGAGTAACGCGTCTTAGGTTTTTTCCGTCGATGTCAATCATGTATAGGTTGAACGGAAAACCTATCTCACTTTCAAAATTAGAAGAAAATAAAATCTTTTTTCCGCTTGGGTGAAAAAACGGACTCCAATTGGCGTTACCCAAGAAGGTAAGTTGACGCAGACCGCTACCATCAACATTACAGATAAATAATTCCATGTCGCTTGGCTCAACAAGTCCTTTAGCTAGTAGGTCTTTGTATTCTTTTATTTCTTTTTCGGTTTTAGGGCGCGATGCTCTAAAGATGATTTTACTCCCATCTGGTGAAAAGAAGGCACCACCATCATAACCAAGCTCGTTGGTAATTTGATTTACGCCAGTACCATCTAAATTCATAGTGTACAATTCCAAATCACCACTTCTTGTTGAGGTAAAGACGATTTTATCACCTTTGGGCGAAACAGTAGGCTCAGCATCGTATCCATCTTCATGAGTTAGTTGTTTTACTATATTTCCCTCTAAATCGGCAACAAAAATGTCGTAAGTATCATAGATGGGCCAAATGTATTTGCCATTTTCTTTTTTAGGAACTTCTGGGCATTCGTCACCACCAAGATGTGTAGAAGCATAAATAATATGTTTGTTATCTGGCAAAAAATAAGAACAGGTTGTTCTACCTTTTCCTGTGCTTACCAGGGGTGGAGCAATACTATCCGTAAAGGTTTCATTAGCATTCATCAAAAACATTTGGTCGCAGTTAACTCCCCATTTTATGTTGTTAGACTGAAACACTAATTGTTTATCATCAAAACTCCAGTAAGCCTCGGCATTATCTCCACCATAGGTAACCTGCCTAAGCGATTTAAAGTTGGTTTCTTCAGGATAGATTAAGGATTCATTCACCTTTGTAGCGCCAGAATAGCCATCAGCTTCAGATGAATTTCTATTGTTTTTACAAGATGAAATGAAAACACATAAAAGAAAAATAACGGCAAATCTGTTCATGGCTTATGATTATAATATATGGGCATTAATACTTAATTTTGCAAAAATAAGATTTAGTCATGAAAAATATAGTGTTTTTGTTTCTTTTAGTAAGCGTGTTTGCTTGCAAGAAAGAGCCCAAAGTAGCGCAGAATAAAATAAAAGATGATGTTTACTTTTTAGCAGATGACAAGCTAGAAGGTCGCCAAACAGGAACAGACGGTGAAAAAAAAGCATCAGAGTATCTTATAAAACGATTTAAAGAAATAGGTTTAGAAGCAAAAGGAACGGAGGGTTATTTGCAGACCTTTTCGTTTAAACCAAAAACAGATCCACACAAAGAAGTAGAGTTTACTACTAACGCAGATAGCACAATAACAGGAAACAACGTCATTGGCTATATTAACAACAATGCAGAAAAAACGATTATTATTGGCGCACACTACGACCATTTAGGCTATGGTGGCGAAGGCTCACTTTATAGAGGTGAGGAAAANNGCAATACATAATGGTGCTGATGATAATGCAAGTGGTGTGGCTATAATGTTGAATCTAGCAGAAAGACTTAAAGTTAAGAACGACAACTCTGAGCTAAAAGATAAAAACAACTACATGTTTATGGCCTTTTCTGGCGAGGAAATGGGTTTATTGGGGTCTAACTATTTCTCTAAAAATCCAACTATTGATACCAAGTCTATAAATTACATGATTAA
>JAGQZO010000066.1 GCA_020435515.1 Winogradskyella sp.
ATTTTACCAATCAATATTATCTACAACCATCCAACGGATTTAATTCTTCCTCCTGGTGTAACCGTAGCTAGTTACGATCCTGTGACTAGAGAATTAGTCTTTGATATTGATGATTCATTGGTTGAGGAGAATGATCCACGTTATGAAATACGAATCGAAGTACAAGTTGTAAATAGTTGTGGTGACTTGGCAGATGCGTGTTCTAACATCATCAATAATCAGGCTTTTGCAACCTACAATGGCTTTTTTAATCCTACGTTTCAAATCACTGATGACCCAAGTTTAAATAGTAATACAGGCTGTTTACTAACTCCACAAGCTACTAACTTCTTAGCAGATTTAGATTGTGAATTTGTAGAAGAAATTATTCTTTGTGGTGATACCGTAGAACTTACCGCTGCTAATGGTTATGATTCGTATTCATGGTCAACAAGTCCAACAGGTACACCTGTTATCGGTAATACACAAACTATTACAGTAGATGCAACAGGAACTTACTATTCTTTCAATACTGCTGTAGCACCTTGTCAATCTATAGAGCAAATCTATGAAGTTGAACTCTTTGGTGGTGATATTGAAAACCCAGTAATTCCTTATGCAGATGAAGTAGTAACTTGTCCTAACGATGGTAAATTACTACCAAACATTTTCTTATGTGGTGCGGATGATTCAAGATTTATTGAAACTAATATATCTGATTCAATTTCTATTATTTGGGAGCAGTTAGATGAATCTAGTTGTGCTGCTGTTTCAGATCCTGATTGTGCCAATGAAGATCCTGGTTGTACTTGGAATGAAGTTGCCACAGGACCAGACTTTCTGGCAAATACTGCTGGTCAATTCCGATTGACTATCAATTATCCTGGCGGATGTTTTAATCAATTTTACTTTAATGTATATCAAAATTTATTGGTACCAACAGTTGTTTCAACAGATATAATTTGTACGACTAACGGAAGTATAACGGTTAATGATGTACCTTCTGGTTACGAGTTTAGTATTGATGGTGTTAATTATCAATCGAGTAATGTATTTACAGTAACGACACCTGGAACGTATTCAGTTTATGTAAGACAAGTTGGTGTACCAACCAATCCATGTATTTTCGGTGTTCCTGATGTTTTGATCAGAGAGCGTGATTTTACCGTGACTTCAACAGTTTCCCAACCTTTATGTTTTGGTGAATTAGGAAGTATTCAGTTAGCAGCAAATGACGTAGACCCTCAATATACCTTTACACTTAGTGAAAATGGAACTCTTGTCAATACAGTTGGTCCAATACTAGAAAACACTTATACGTTTGATAATTTGAACCCAGGGACCTATACAGCTACTGTAGAAACAGAAAATGGTTGCTTGTATTCTGAAGAAGTTACTATTGTAGAGCCACCTTTATTAACTGTGACTGCGGCTGTAACTGTACCTCTGACTTGTACTGATGGGGAAATAACGATTTATCCTGAAGGTGGTACGCCACCATACTTCTATTTTATAAACGGTTCTACAGATTTTCAAACTGTACCAGAAATTGTGGTGACTTCACCAGGAACGTTTGATATACTTGTAGTTGACTCTAATAACTGTACAGCAACAACAACCATTTCGGTTGATGAGATTCCTGCGCCTGAATTTAATGTTACTTCTACAGATATACTGTGTGGAGGTACTGGTGATACCGGTACAATTACTATTAATGTGACCAACCCCAATGGGAACTCTATAGAATACAGTATAGATGGCGGAGCTACGTTTTCCAATTCATCATTCTTTACAGGATTAGTAGCTGGAAACTATGATGTCGTATTACAATATACATCAGGACCTTCAGTTTGTACAACAGACCCTCAAACCGTAACCATTATTGAAAATACAGCGATATCTGGTACTGCAGAATTATCTGCTCCATATACATGTAATTCTACAGGTGAAATTACAGTAACTAGTGTATCAGGTGGAAATCCACCATACGAATACAGTATTGATGGTGTCAATTTTCAAACGAGTAATGTATTTACTGGTTTAACACAAGGTACTTACACAATTACAATAAGAGATACTAATATTTGTACTGCAATTAGTAATGACATTACTGTTGATGCTTTGAATCCTCCAACTGATATGGATTTTATAAGTACTCCTGTAACCTGTCCTGCTTTAACGAGCGATGTTACTATATCTAACGTTGTAGGAGGAACAGGTATTTTGGAATACCAAATTATAGCTCCTGCTTCAGCTATAACGGCTTATCAAACTTCAAATGTATTTACTAGTCTTGCACCAGATACCTATACATTTCAGGTAAGAGATGAAAATGATTGTATTTATACGGAATCTTTTACGATTGATCCTATTCCAAACCCAACTATTAATGTAGTACTTACAGAAGCATTAGACTGTACGGCAACTCCTGATGCGGAATTAACAGGAACCGTTACTGGTACTGCGCCATTTACATATGAAGTTTCTATTGATGGTGCTCCTTACAGCGCTTTAGGAAGTACTGCAACAACATTTACATACAACACATCAACTGCCGGAACCTATCAATTCCAAGTGACCGATGCGAATGGTTGTACAGCTGAATCTAGTGTGATTACTGTAAATCCTATTTCACCACCTGCATTTAGTGCCGTTGTTGAAAGCCAACCCATTCTTTGTAACGGAGATGCCAATGGATCGATTAGTGTTACTATTGATGATACCGTAGGTACTCCTCCATTCACTATTAATGTGAATAACGACACGACAGGAACCAATTATGGTACCCAAACCTCTGGTTTAACAGCTGGTACATATACCATCACGATAACTGATGCCAACTCATGTACAACTTCAGAAACGATAACACTTGCTGAGCCTGATCCGATAGCTTTTGATTTAAGTAAAGTGGACATCACTTGTAATAATCCTGGCGGTTCGTCTTTAGGTTCTATTACGGTTGAAAATATTACTGGTGGTACGGCTCCATTTACCTATTTCATATCAAATAACTTTGGAGATGTTATCCCTGGAAATCCATACAGTGCAACATCTAATGAAGACCACACCTTTAATATTATCAACTACGGAAATTATACCGTAAATGTCGTAGATGCCAATGGCTGTAGTCTATCTCAACAAATTACTATGGCTTCTCCTCCATCAGATTTATTAATTAACGTTAATATTTCTGTACCAGATTGTACAACTGGTGGAACTGCCGAAGTTACTGCTGTATCAGCTGTAGGAAGTGGTAGTTATGAGTTTGGTATTTTAGAATTCAATACCATTCCTTATACAACAAGTTATTTGCCACCAGATATGCCAGGAGGAGATACAAGAACCTTTACCAACTTAATTCCTGGTGTGGTTTACACCTTTGTTGTTCATGATTTAGTGACAGATTGTTACTTTGTAAAAGCTTCTGATTTTGCAATCGATCCTGCTTCTACCCTTACCTCTACTGTGGCTCCTAACAACGTGACTTGTCTTGGTGCTGCTGATGGAAGTGTGACCTTTACTATCGATAATTTTGATAGCACAACAACGTCTGTTGATTACTCAATCTATTCTGCTTTTGACAATCAATTAGTCGATGGTCCAAACAATGTTGCGGTAACATTTGGCACACCAGAAACGGTGACAACCCCAAACCCAGGAATATTATCTCCTGGTCAATATTACATAGTATTCTCTGAAAACGGAACAGGGTCTTTTAATGGTTGTGAAACGGCTTCACAAATATTTGAAATTCTGGAATCTCCTGTAGCCTTGGATTTAACAGTTTCGGTAGACCAGAATGCCAACTGTAATCCTAACTCTGGTGTTATAAGTGCCATAGGTCAAAACGGTACAGCTCCTTATCAATATCAAATAACGACAACTGCAACAACACCGTTAGCAACAGATGCTGGTTGGAACACTGCAAGTGTATTTAACGTTGATGCTGGTACCTACTACATTCATGTTTTAGATGCTTATGGTTGTGTAGTTACGAGTCCAGCTACAATTGTAGATATGGATGATTCACCTGCAATCTCTGCTACCGTTAACAATCCTTGTGAGATTGAAGACGGTCATTACGAAATTCTTGTTAATCTAGACACACCAAGTATAGCACCATACAGCTTTAGCATAGATGGTGGAGCCTTCCAAACGCAAACCGCTCCGTTTACCATCACTAACGTATTTGCTGGTTCGCATACGATAGAAATACAAGATGCCAATGGTTGTTCGGACATCATAACTATAGATGTATCAGAGCCTATAGATGTTGTTGCAGATGTTACTGCGATACCATCTTGTAATAATGACGATGGTGAAATTACAGTAATTGGTTCTGGTGGTTCCGGTTCTTATGCTTATAACATTTCACCAAGTCTAGCTTCAATAACGTTGTCAGGCAATACGTTTATTGGTGTGCCTTCAGGTTTATATACAATTACTATAACGGATACTGTTTTATTATGTACTTCTGAAACAACAATTTCAGTAGCTGAAGCTACCTTGCCTCAGTTTACGTTAACCTCAGAAAGTGTAACTTGCTTTGGTGACAACACAGGGTCTTTTGAAATCAATGTCACCAACTTTACCGGAGCTTATACCTATGAAGCATTTGATAGTTTAGGAACATCAGTTACTGGTGTGGTTAACGCCAATACATCTACAAATCCATTAACCGTAACAGGAATGGATGCAGGTAGTTTTAATGTGGTAGTTACTCAATTAGACTTTCCGTTTTGTACGAATTCGGCAAGCGTCGTGGTAAGTTCACCACAGGAAACGTTAACATTAAGTTTATTAGAAACTTCAAATGTAACCTGTACGGATAGTGAAGGTACAATCACAGCAATTGCAAATGGTGGTTGGGGTAATTATGAATTCGAATTAACTGGTGATGCCACGGTTGCATATTCTTCAAATAATGTGTTTGAGAACTTATCAGCGGGTACATACACCGTTAATGTTAGAGATGCTGAAGGCTGTATAGCTTCAGAAACTATAACACTTAGTTTACCAAATCCGATTACAGCTACGTTTACACCAAGTACCACTGTTTTAAATTGTTTTGGCGATCAGAATGCTAGTATTACTGTTGATATGGTTTCTGGAGGACAAGGCAGTAATTATGTTTATACTTTAAACACGATTTCACCTGTTGTTAGTTCATCAGGACCACAAACTTCAAATGTATTTAATGATTTAGGAGCCGGAATCTACACGGTAACCATTACCGATGGTTTTGACTGTGAGATGACTTCTTTGGAAATAGAAATTGCCAATCCTACTCCACTTGATGTTGATTTGGTAAGAACAACAACACAAACGTGTTTTACAGAATCTACATTAACCTTAAGTGCTTCTGGAGGTACAGGACCTTATGAGTATAGTAACACAAGTAGTTTTACAACAGTTTTAGGAAGTTTTTCTTCATCTACAACATTCTCAGTTTCTGAAGGTACATACAACTACTACGTGAGAGATACCAATGGATGTATCTCAAATGTATCCAATGATATTACAATTGATCCACTACCTGAGTTAGTGATTAATCTACAATCTTCTAATCCAACCATTAATTGTGCTGGTGACAATACAGGATCAATTTTAGCCACTGCCCAAGGTGGATTAGGAGATTATAGTTATACACTTCAGGATACTTCTGGTACAACCATAAATGCCACACAGAACACACCTGGATATTTTACTGAGTTAGTAGCAGGTGATTATATCGTTATGGTAGAAAGTGGTGATTGTGAGGTTACCTCTGCTCCTATCTCTATTACAGAACCTTCTACATCATTAGATGCTACACTTGAAATAAATAATATCACTTGTGCGGGAAATGATAATGGATCGGTTATAGTAACTGCTACGGGTGGTACAGGAACCATTCAATATGCCATATCACCTCAGTTAAACCAGTTTTTTGAAACGAATACGTTTGAAAATCTATCTGCTGGAGATTACACAATGATTGTTCAAGATCAATTAGGTTGTTATTTAACCTTCGATTTCACCATTGTAGATCCAGAACCTGTAATTATTACTATTCTTCCTGATGCTTTCTTCCCAGAATTATGTGATGGTGATGCTGATGGTGAATTCAGTATAGAAATTGATGGTGGTAATTTACCATATAGCGTAAGCCTTGATAGTTATGAAGGACCTTACACAACAGGAGGTGCTACACAAACCGTATTTGATTTCACCAATCTTGAGGGTGGTGACCATATCGTTTATGTTCGTGATGCTCAAGGTTGTGAATCTGAATGGAACATTACGTTCCCAGAACCCATAGTTTTTAATCCTGAAATTAATTTAGAGTATACCTGTGAGAATAATGCGCAAAGTAATATGGTAACCGTAATACTTGATGTATCTGACGAAGAATTATCAGAATTTGATTATTCTTTGGATGGTGGTGACTATCAATTAAGCAATGTATTTGAAAATGTACCTGTAGGAACAGGACACTACATTGATGTAAGACACACAAATGGTTGTATTCAAAGAACAGAACTCTTTGATATTGAAGGTTATGAGCCTGTTACTTTAAGCTTAGCTGAAGGTAATCTTAATGAAATTATTGCCAGTGCTACTGGTGGAACAGGTGATTATACCTTTACCATGAATGATGAAAACTATGGCAGCACCAATGTTTATACCATTACAGAAACAGGTGTATATGTTATAACTGTAACAGATAGTGCTGGTTGTACCGCTGAGGCAGAAATTGAATTGGAATTTGTTGGACCTTGTATTCCAAACTGGTTTACACCAAATGGTGATGGTGAGTATGATACTTGGGCTCCTGGTTGTGTAGACAACTACCCTAACCTCACCTTCGATATTTTTGACCGTTATGGTCGTAAAATTGCTACTTATAGAGTTGGTGAGGTTTGGGATGGTAGATACAATGGTCACGAATTACCTACTGGTGACTATTGGTTTGTTGTGCAAACTAATGACCCCAATGTGAATAAAGAATTTGTTGGCCACTTTACGCTTTACAGATAACCCCTTAATCTAATGAACTAAACCTACTAAGATGAAAAGAATTTTAATATATATAGTATTCCTAGCTGTAGCTCAAGGTTTTAGTCAAGAGCTAAATTTACCAGTTTGGACACAATATTTGGCCGATAATGATTTTGTGATTTCGCCCACCTATGCTGGTATTGGTGATAATTTAAAAATTAGAGCTAACGGACTAACACAATGGGTTGGTATTAAAGATGCACCAGATAACCAATCGATTTATGCAGATTTTAGAATCTCTAACCGCTCTGGTATTGGTATTTCAGCTTATAATGATAAAAACGGAAATACAAGACAAAAAGGACTCAAGCTGTCTTTTGCGCATCATTTAATATTAGACTGGAAATCTAAGCAGTACTTATCGCTTGGGTTGTCCTACAACATCAATAACTTTAGAATAGATATTGAAAATTTTAATACCACGTATGAAATTCCAATTTTAGACCCTGCTATTAATGGTGATAGAGCCATAAATAATAATAATTTTGATGCTGGTTTACTTTACCGTTGGAACAAATTCTATTTTAGTTTTAATGCCAATAATCTTGTTTCTAAAGACACTGATGATTTTACAGGTGGAATTGAGCCACGCTTATTATTAAATTATCAGATGTATTCTGGGTATGTTTTTACTCCCAAGCATAACAAATACGTAGAGTTTGAACCATCTGTTTTCTTTCAATTTTTTGATAGTGATAACCGTTCAGCAACAGATATTAACTTCAAATATAGAAAGTTCAACAGAGATGGTGATTATTACTGGATTGGTGCCTCATACCGTTTTTTGAACGATCAGTTTTTAGATCCTTTAAACCTAGGTCCTATGGTTGGTATACTTCATAATAAGCTTTATTTTGCATATTCTTATCAGTTAACATTCAATGACTTATCTGGTTTTAATTCGGGAACCCATGTTATAACCATAGGATTAAACTTATTACAAAGCGCTAGTAATTGCCCGTGTACAAAAGGGACTAGCCAAAGTTATTATCGATTATAAGATTTCATCTTTATGAACAGGAAAAGCCACGATGACTGGTCGTGGCTTTCAAAAAATAAGCTATGAATAGAACTAAAGAACTTCTATAAAAAAGTCCATCATTTCTTCCTTAAGATCATAATGAAGTTTAATGTAGGTTCGCATATCTTCTCTTAGTGTATTCTGTTCGTTTTGAAGTCTGCCATCTATATTTTCATTAAAATCTACGTTGTTAATACTTACCATTTTATTTCGGCATCTATGTAAAAGCTTAGAAATGGCATTTTTCTCAATCATTATTCGATTTTGAAAAACTTCTAACTTTTTTAAAGCTATTGGGTCATCAATACGATCCACAACTTCCTCTAATTTTTCTTGAAAAGTATCCATCTCATTAAAATGGAATCTCAACTCTCGTTTCCATGTTTCTATATTAAACTTTAAATCGCTTAAATACATTACTTTACTTAGCATATCTCAATGTTTTATGTGGTTATTAATTCTTGTTGTTTTACTAATTCTACTTGAATGTGATTTGGAACGGATGCGTACCCTTCAAATTTGGTTGAATAGGTTGCCCTACCTTGTGTTAAAGAACGTAGTTGGGTAGAGAAATCCGTTAATTCTGCTGAAGGTATAGTACATTTTAGTATTTGATAATGTACTTCTGTGGCTACACCTTGAATAATGGCTCTTCTACCTTGTAATTCGGTCATAACGTTGCCAACCATTTGTTCAGGAACTCGCAATGTCATTTGCTCAATTGGCTCTAAAAGCTTCGGGTTGGCATTTAAAAAAGCATCTCTAAAAGCATGTGCACCTGCAATCTTAAAAGATATATCATTGGAATCTACCGCATGCATTTTACCATCATAAACCATAACCCTTACATCTCTTATGAAAGATTTGGTAAGCGGACCAAATTCCATCACCTCTAAAATACCTTTCATTATAGATGGCAGGTAGCGCTGATCTATTACACCACCAACAATGCAGTTATAAAATACCAGTTTGCCGTCCCAAGGTAGATCTACTTCTTCTCTACCTCGTATAGAGAAGCCTTCGGGCTCTGGCATCCCTTCGTAATAAGGTTCAATTTTTAGGTGGACTTGTCCAAATTGACCAGAACCACCACTTTGCTTTTTATGTCTGTAATTTGCTGTGGCACTTCTCTGAATGGTTTCGCGATATGAAACTTTTGGAGCTTCAAATCTTGCCCTAACGTTATATGTGTTTTCTAAAATCCAAGTCAAGGTAGCTAGATGCAATTCGCCTTGGGTACCAACTAAAGTCTGACGGGTTTCATTATTATAACTTAAATCTACCGTTAAATCTTGGCTATGGATGCGCTTTAACGCTTCACTTAGCTTCTCTTCTTCACTTGTAGTTTCAGCAAAAACAGCCTTTACCAATCGAGGTTGCGGAAATTTGATTGGTTTAATGGTTCCGGCTTCAGCTTTTGTTGCCAAAGTGTCATTAGTTTCCGTGTATTTTAGTTTTGTCGTAGCTCCTATATCACCAGTTGTTAGTTTTTGAATGGAGTGCTTTTCTTTGCCATCCATAATGTATAACTGGTTCAATGTTTCGCTTTCACCAGTACGTGTATTAAATAATTTGTCGTTCACATTTACCTCACCAGACTTCACTTTAAAAAATGTAATCTGTCCTAAATTTGGTTGATAAATAGTTTTAAAAACAAATAGCGAGGTGTCCGCATCGACTTCTGGTTTAATAAGATCACCCTCCAAAGTTTGCTCTGGCTTTAAATCTGCTGCTGCAGGTGCTACATTATCAATAAACCCCATAAGTCTTCCTGTGCCCATATCGTTTAATGCAGAGACACAGAATACAGGGAAGAAATCATGATTGAGCATACCAAGTTTTATGCCTTTACGCAACTCTTCTTCATTTAGCGTTCCTTTGTCAAAGTAGAGCTCCATTAACTCTTCGTCATTTTCTGCTGCTTTTTCAACCAACTCATTATGAAGTTGTTTTGCATACTCAAGTTGATCATCTGGAATTGGTAATTTTTCAGGTTTACCACCTTCAGGTCCAAACTTGTAGCATTTCATTTTTAATACATCAATAATGCATTGTGCACCATCAATTTTAATAGGATACTGAACCAATACGGCATTGTTGCCAACAAGTTCTTTTAAGCTATTATAGCTCATCTCAAAATTGGCCTTTTCACTATCTATTTTATTAATGACAAATAATGTTGGTTTATGGTATTTATCTACATAATTCCATATAATTTCTGTACCAATGTCTGCACCATGCTTCGCGTTAATTACGGTAACGATAGTATCTGCAACTCTAATTGATGACATAATTTCACCTATAAAATCATCTAATCCTGGAGTATCTATAATATTTATCTTATAGTTTCTCCACTCTGTATGTAAAGGGGTCGCAAAAACAGAAGCACCTCTGCGGTGCTCAAATTCATGGTAATCGGAAACGGTATTTTGTTGCTCTACTGTACCTCTTCTATTTATTAAACCTGCCTCAAAGAGCATGGTCTCAGATAAAGTGGTTTTGCCAGAGCGATGCGCACCAACAAATGCCACATTTTTGATGTGTTTGTTATCGAATACTTTCATATGTCATGTGATTTTGAATATTAAAACTCCTTGAAAATTGTACCTTTAAAGTTAACCTTAGTAAAAAAGAAAAAACATGATATAAGTTAGGTTTTCAATATTTTTGCCCTTTATAATTTACAACAATATTTAATAAAAACGAAAGTTTGAGTTTTATGGACAGGTTTATAGGTTTTCAAAACACACCGCTTTTATGGCATTGCGATACAATTGAATCTCTTCGGCAGTTTTCTGTCCCATCTACCCATCACGACTATAATCTTAAGACAACTCATAAAAAATTACGCTTGGGTAAATGGATTGAAATATTTACTACATTTCAGTTACAACAAATTGAAGGAATTAAAATTGTTGCCGAAAACCTTCAGATTAAACACAACAAACAGATCATAGGTGAACTTGATTTATTATTATATAAAGACATGCAACCCATTCATTTAGAAATTGCTTACAAGTTCTACTTATATGATGATAGGCAACAATATGACAGTCCGTTGGAATATTGGATTGGACCAAACAGAACGGATAGTTTATCGCTTAAGCTAAAAAAATTAATCAACAAACAATTACCACTATTACATGAGCCTGAAACTCAAAATACTTTAAAAACCCTCGGTTTAGATAGTAACAATTTTAAACAGTTTGTAAACTTTAAATCACAATTATTTTTACCGTATCATAAATTATCTATAGATTTTAATGTATTAAACAAGAAATGTGTTAAAGGGTTTTATATACATTTTGATGAGATTGAAGTATTAAAAAACAATCAATTTTATATTCCCAACAAATTAGATTGGTTGGTAGATCCTAATTTGAATGTGGTATGGCTGAATTTTAATGATGCATTAATTGCCTTGAAGAAATTTATAACAGAAAAACAATCGCCTCTATGTTGGTTAAAAGATGAAAACAACAATTTAACAAAATGCTTTGTAACGTGGTGGTAAATGAGAATAGCTATTTTAAGATCTATAAACCTTATGGATATTTAAGTCAGTTTATTAATAATCAAAACAAACGACGAAACAAAAAGCTCTTATCCGACCTTTTTGATCTCCCAGAACATGTTATGGCTGTTGGCCGTTTAGATGAAAAATCTGAAGGCTTATTGCTACTTACTACTGATGGAAAATTTAGTAATCATATTACCAGTTCTAAAATTGAAAAGGAATACCATGTTATGGTTGATGGTCTTATAACTGAAGTTCAAATAGAAGCCTTAAAGAAAGGAGTGGAAATTACTGTAAATGGTAAATCCTACATTACAAAACCCTGCCATGTAGAATTACTTAAGGATACCTCACACATTTATGATCGTTTTGTAAGAGATAAAAAACATGGTGAAACCTCTTGGATAAAACTAGTTTTAACTGAAGGTAAATTTAGACAAGTACGCAAAATGACTTCTAAAATAGGATATCCAACACTTAGATTGGTGAGAACTCGAATAGGTGATTACAGTTTAGAAACTATGCAACCAGGCAACATAGAAGAAATTAATTATTAGAAGCCGTATCTTTATTTTCACTGGCTTTTTCCTCTGCAGTTTTTTCCTTAATCACAGTTTTTTCGTTATTAAAAACAATGATGGCCTTAACACCTGTTAACAAGTTCCACTCTTTAGATGAGATTTGCTTGCCTTGGTCGTCATACACTATAAATTCTGCTGTATTAGGCCCAGATTCTCCTTGATTTAAAGCCTCTATTACAACCGTATTTTTTCCTTGTATTAAGTCTACTTCAACACGCCTGTAGCTACTGGTTAATAAAAGATTGTCTTTAACGATAATATCATTAATATAAATTCGAACACGGTCACCATCAGGGTATTCGTGATCCCTACAAATAATATTCACAAACTTGGTATCAACTCGGTGCTCACCCAAAAACTGATCCGACATGGTTTTGATGACCCCTCCTTTTTCTAAATCCTTGCTCCATCGTTTTTCGAAGATTTCTGAGGGACTTTTAAGACCATCTTCTTCAATCATGGAAAATGGTTTTTCGGATTCTTTAATGATGAATTTCTTCTTTTCCTCATCCTTCGAATTCCCGCTGGTCTTATCGTCTTTTTTTTCTAATTTAGGTTCAACCTTTATTTTGGTTGGCAAGGAGTCTTTTTTTGTTTCTGATGGCTCAGCTGGGATGCGTATGGTTTTATTTTCCTTATCTGTAACCTGAGAAAATACAACGGTACAAGTAAGTAAGCTAAATAAAAGTAATATGTGCTTTAAAGTCTTCACTAAGATTTAGATGAATTATTTGTTCTAAACTTGTTATACAAAAATCATACCTACCTCAAAATAAACGTATAAAAATGAATTTCCTTACAAAAAAACGTTAAAACTTACCGTTAAAGCTAATACGCAATTTGCGATTGTACTCTTCAAATAACCAATCTTTATAGTTATCGGTACTGTTCATTATACAATAGCAGTATTGCTTTATTCTGTAGGCTATTTCATCTTGCAATAGTTTGGCCAATGCTCTGGCTTCGTAGACATCTGCACTGTTTTCTATACAGATTTGTGAGTGCTGGGCTATGGAACGCTCAATAACCGCAAACGATTTTTTACCAGAGCCCACAACATCCTTATACTCTTCCTTTACGTCAAATTGCAGGTTTTTAGAGTTCTTAAATTTTTCTTTTAATGTGTCTGGAATAACATATACGAAGTCTCGTTCTAAAGCTTCATCATCTATGATGTTTTCAAGATATAAATCTGGATATTTAAAAATATGCTGCCAATCTACAGGTTGGCTCCATGGGCCGAAACGAGATACATTGTTACCTAAATCAATAACTTGAAAGGTATTCCTATCTTTATAAATACGACTTCCACGACCAATCATTTGAAAATACAAGGTTAAAGAACGTGTGGCTCTGTTCAAAATAATGGATTCTACTGAAGGTTCATCAAAACCAGTAGTTAAGATACTTACAGACGTTAATACGGCATCAGGCGTGTGTTTGAACCATTTTAAAACATCTTTACGTTCTTGTTTACTAGCGGTATTATCTAAATGCCTAACATTGTAACCTGCTTTTTTAAAGGTATAGTACACTTCTTTTGAGGTGTAAATACCATTATTAAAAATCAGTGTCTTTTTGCCTTTTGCCAATTCTTCATAAGCAGAAAGTAATTTTGTCTGCATCAAAGAATTGGTATACAGCGCCTCAGATGATTTTACAGTATAATCACCATTTATACCAATTTTTAATGAAGTTAGTCCAACATCATAATGATAAACTTCAGCACTTGCTAAAAATCCGTTGTTTATTAATGTAGAAATATCATCGCCAACAATAAGTCTATCATAATTGTCTTTCATTGGTAGCTTAATATTACTACTTAGGGGTGTAGCTGTGACGCCAAGTATAAAACAGTGTTCAAAGAATTTAAATAGCTTTCTAAAAGAATTGTAATGCGCTTCGTCAATAATAACTAAGCCAATATTCTTTAATTCAAAATCTTTTTCAGACAGACGATTGTTTAAGGTTTCTACCATGGCCACAAAACATTGATATTCATCTTGGTCTGGTAATGTTTTAACCTTGCTATTTATAACCTTGTTTTTAACGTTAAAACCCGAAAGCACATTGGACGTTTGCTTACACAACTCAATTCTATGTGTAAGTATTGCTACTTTTTTATTGTGTTTTTCTATATAGCGTCTAACGATTTCAGAAAAAATAACCGTCTTACCACCACCTGTTGGTAGTTGATACAGAAGATTGAAGTTATCAGCTTCTTCCGCCATAACATCAAAAATGCGATACAAATCTTTAATTTGATAATCGTAAAGCCTCTTTTCTGATGTAGTATCCTTTATGGTGTCTGTAGACATATAATTACTCCCTCCAACGTTAATTTTGCAAAAATAACATAATGTAAGTGTTTTTGATATGAATTGTTAATAACCTTTAACAAGATTGGTACTGTTATTGTGCTTAAGAAAATATTAACATTTTAAATAGTTATATTATGAAATCATTTCGAAAGCATTCTGCGACGGTCAACGCAGGATCAATGGCAGACATTGCCTTTTTGTTACTTATATTCTTTTTGGTAACAACGACCATTTCAGCAGATAAAGGTATTTTAAGACAATTACCCAGTGATTGTCCTAATATTGAAGATTGTATAAAAGATATAAGCGAAAACAATCTTTTGAGGATTGAATTAAACCACAAACAAGAAATCTTCATTGAAGGTAAAGTAGTAAAACTTGAAGAAATTAAAGACATTGTCCAAGCTTTTGTAGACAATAACGGTAAATTAGAATGCGATTATTGTACTGGAGAAAAATTATCTAAATTATCTGATCATCCAAGAGAAGCGGTTATTTCTCTGAGTCAAGATGCACTAACAAAGTATCAATTGTTTATTTCTGTACAGGATGAAATTACAAAAGCATATTACGACTTGAGAGCGCGATATATTGAAAAAAAATTCAATAAAATACCAAGTCAGATTACAGATGAAGAGTTTAAAATTGTGAAAAAAGCGTATCCTTTTATAGTTTCTGAAGTTATGGTAAAGAGAGACTAAGGAAGAGAATCTCTAACAGGAATACAATATTCTATGTTTACCTTTTTTTTGCCCCATTTTTTTGCCTTGCCTACATCATTGCCCATATAAATATCAATGCGCCTTCTCCAACGCCTATGCATCTTATCTTTTACAATGAAAAGACTATCAAACCCTTCAATTTTTACTTTGGTGTTATGTACCAAACCCGAATCAAGTAAATCCCTGGATACTGCAATATATCTTAGTCCTGGTTTTAGACTATCGCCAAATGCTGTAATGCTTGGGTTAGAATTGGTTTGATAAGCTAAAGAATTATATGCTGTTGCTGTTACAATAAAGGATTTTGAATTGCAATTTTCCTCAATTTGAGGTCTGCAATTCATTAAAATAAAACAAAAAACCAGTAACAAGCCTTTGACTTTCATGTACTAAATATAAGAAATAGTTAAAAGTTGTTAAATTATTACTATGTTATGCAAAGTACTGTAACAAAACTAATTTTTGTTCGTCTATTTAGTGTAATCAATTAAAAAACAATAAATCATGAGAACTTTAAACAACAATCAATTAACAAGTAAAACCACAGAAACAAGAAGTTATACTTGGAACAGTAAAAGACGTTATAGATAAAATAACGTAATTCATCAATCATTAAATCTATCAATTATGAAAGTCTTGTCAAAAATTGTCAACACATCTCACAGTGCAGATGATGACCTAGAAAACATTAAGATGTGAAATACAATCAATTAAACTTCCAAAAAAAGAAAAAGTCAGTTCCAAAAATGAAACTGACTTTTTTTATACTTAAAGATTAAATCTAGTTTTTCATTATTTTTTTAGTAAATGAACTAGTTGCTGTAGACAACTGAACAAAATAAACTCCAGATTGATAGTTAGTCATATCTATAATACTAGTATTATTAGCTACTAAATTTCCTTTAGATACAACTTGTCCCATCATATTGAAAACTTCATAATTTATGTCTTCATTTACCTGTCTTACTGTAATATTCAAGTTGTCATTAACAGGGTTAGGATAAAATGAAATATAGTTTTCTAAACCATACTCATCTATACTTAGAGGATCCTGAGCATTAAATTGTACAGTCTCACTACTTCCAAAATCACCACCAGAAATAATAACGTTACCATTTTCATCTTGTAAATCGTATGATCCATTACCAAAACCACAACATATACCGTCACCATACGAATCAAATATTGTAAATACATAGCATTCATCAAAAGTAGGGATGGTAATTGTTTCTTGATAAGCGGTAAAGTCTGCATATGGAGTAGCAGGGCCACTATCTACAACAGTTCCATTACTATCTACCAACTCCCAAGAAGTTTCATTGCCATAATCATCAGTGGTTACATTAAAAATTACTGTATTTGTTGAATATCCTGGGGAAACATCAAAACTATGGGCAAAATTATCGTTAGCCATATTCTCATCTGCCACTCCATTTGGATTAGAGACAGAAATATTCAAAACATGGTTTCCAGCTGTTAAGTTACCATAAGTCGGTGTTGCAACCACAGCTTCTTGACCTGTTGTTAAAGAGCCAGTCCAATTAACTACAGTGTTTGCTCCAGCATCAAAACTATAAGTAACAGTCGCAGAAGTTAATGGTAAGCTTCCTCTATTCACAACAGTTATTTGAGGTGTAAAATCTGCACCACATAATTCAGCTTCTAGACCAGGTCCTCCATTTACTGAAGCATCATTATTAAATAATTGTATTGCAGGATAAATATCTAATGTCATTGCACCTGTATTGCCCGGATCTAACCAATCACTTAATCTTGAAGATGCAGAACTACCAAAAGCCCATGCTACACCAAAACGTCCATACACATCAAAACCTCCATTATCATTAGTACCAACACAAGCCGCACTACCACCAGATAGCATACCTATAAGGTGACCATCTTCATTAAAAAGTCCAGAACCAGAAGATCCGCCTTCTGTTACACCCAAATCCCAATCAGCAATTCTCCACATCTGTGTATTTGGATTACCATTAAAAGCTTGAGAGGTTCTTGTAGCGCCCTGATCATCCCTACATGTCTTTTGAATATCACCACTTGGGTGATGAACACCAAAGTTGATTTGTGGAACATCAGTAGTAGATCTATTCCATCCGGCCCAAACTACATCTGGATTACCATTAAAGAAAGTTGGGTCTGTAATCTCAACAAGTTTCATGTCTGACTGAGAACTTGCAGCTCTAAAAACTGACCCACTAACGGTTTGGTTAAATGAACCATTTGTACTATTTGCAGTAGTACCACATGATGGGTTGGGACTTCTCCAATTAAATCTAAAAGCCCAACTTGCTTCACCTCCACCACAATGATTTGCTGTTAGAAAGTATGGGGTACCGTCATTATTTGTATTATTAACAAGAGTACCGGAACAAAAGCTAAAACCACCAGATAGTAGCATACCAGCAGCTCTCTTCACTTCTTCTTTTCTAGTATTAATTTGAAACGGATCAGCACCAGATGGTGTTATGTCACAATCCACATCATGATTACAATCACCTGAATCACCAAGGGCTTTTTGATAAGTCTCTGCTGTTCTATAACCATGTACAACAGAGCCAATCGTTATTCTTGCTTCACCTATTACGTTGGCTGGCTGATAATATTCTATCCAAGCTTGGTCACCATTTACCAACCAAGTCCCTAAAACTTCTTCAGGATTGTTGTTATAATGCGTGAATGGTCTTAATAAATCATCCTTGGCATTATTATAAACATAAAGCTTTGCGCCTTCTGGAATCCAAAATTCATCGAACATAAAATTTAAAGTGTAAGCACCTTTAGATATGTAGGTCATTCTCCATATACGATCACCATTTTCAAAAGTCGTCCACTCTCCTACATCGTTAAAGTTATGGTCAACATAAATATCATGACCGAAACGCCAAGGCTTAGATTTGTCCTTGTCGTTAATTTTATCTTCATCTTGTAATTTTTTAAGGTCAAAACTTGCTAATTTATGTGGCTTAATAGCTTTTAAATTATCTTTAAACCAACTAGGTGGTTTAATGTCATTAGGGATTTGTTGGGCAAATGTGAAAGACGTAAAAACCGCTAACACAAAAAGTAATTTTAGTCTCATAACTCTATTTTTATTTTTAAGAATTTTTAAAAATAAGAGATATACAGACTAAAGCAATAAAATCAATTAACTATTTTTTAACAATCGATTAAATACAATTAAAATCGACAAAAGACTCGAGGGTATATCATGACTAACTCTAAAATTACATTTTACAGCCAATTAATAAAAATGAAAGAGCCAGCAAATTCTGCTGGCTCTCTCTTCTATAAATCTTTTGGGTACTATGCTATCTTTATCTGCTTTACGGGTTTCTTTTTAGCTTCATCACGTTTTGGTAATAATACTTTAAGAATACCATCTTCATACTTGGCATTTATTTTATCAGTCTCTACTGATTCTGGTAATGAAAATGTACGTTTAAATGAAGAATAACCAAACTCACGTCTAGTATAGTTTTCATTTCTATCTTCATTTTCTGTACTTAATTCAGCAGAAATAGAAAGCGTTTGATTATCTAAACTAATATCAAAATCTGATTTCTTTAAGCCTGGCACTGCCATTTCTACAATATATTCCTCGTTATTGTCCAATACATTCACAGCTGGTAAAGTGATACCAGTATTAAAATTGGACATAAATTCGTTACCTAAACTTTTATTAATAATATCATCCATCCAAGATGATAAACTAGGTAATGATTTAAATCCTAAACTAGAATTTGATTCACTACCATTTTTTACAGTTGGAATTAAATTGCTCATAAGTTTTAAAATTTAAATTAAACATTCATTTTATCACTCAATAAGCAAAAGAAATACCAAAAGAAATTCACTGAAAAAATTTCAGGAAAACTGACAATTTTTCAGCTAACATACTAGTAAACAAGTGCATGTGAAAAGTAAACTAATACTCTAACAACTCTGTTAAAGCCTTCTCAAACTTTCTTTTAGCTAGATATTGTTGTTCGAGTTGAGGAGCAAATGGTATAGGTGTTTCCATACTTGCTACACGCTTAACTGGTGCGTCTAAATGTTCAAAGCATTCTTCCATTATAAGTGCAGAAATATCACTTGCAATACCTCCAAACATACTATCTTCTTGTAGAATTATAGCTTTACCTGTTTTCTTAACTGACTTGATAATAGCATCATTGTCTAGAGGTTGTAACGTTCTCAAATCAATCAAATCTGCTGAAATTTCAGCATTACTTTCTAAAGTTTCTAAAGCCCAATGTACACCTGCTCCGTAAGTAATTATTGTAACCGCAGCTCCTTCTTTTAGGATTGATGCCTTACCGAAAGGTAAGGTGTAGTAACCTGTAGGCACATCTTGTCTAATGCTTCTGTATAAGGCTTTGTGCTCAAAAAACATTATAGGATTTGGATCATTTATTGCTGTTGCCAATAATCCTTTGGCGTCGTAAGGAAAAGCCGGATAAACCACCTTTAAACCTGGCGTTTTAGTAAACCATGCTTCATTGGTTTGTGAATGAAAAGGACCAGCAGCAACACCAGCACCACATGGCATTCTAACTACAACGTCTGCATTTTGTTTCCAACGGTAATACGATTTTGCTAGATAATTTACTATCGGGTTAAAGCCAGAGGTCACAAAGTCTGAAAACTGCATTTCTACGACAGCTTTCATCCCTGAAATAGACAAGCCCATACCAACCTCAACTATAGCAGATTCGCATATTGGTGTATTACGTACCCTATCTTTTCCAAATTGATCTACAAAACCCTCAGTAATTTTAAAAACACCGCCATATTCGGCAATATCTTGTCCCATAATTACCAAGTCCTTATGTTTCTCCATGGATTGTTTTAAACCTTCAGAAATGGCATCAATTAAGCGTAATTCTTTTAGATCACTATTTGGACTAATTTCTTCATAATCAAATGGTTTGTAAACATCATTTAATTCGTTAGTTTCATTCGGTGTTATTTCTGCTTCGGCATAAGCAGATTCAAGAGATGCATCTATTTCGGCCTTGATTTCAGAAACATACTGATCATCAATTTCTGCTGATAATATTTTTTTGCTAAACAGATAACTTCTATAGTTTTCAATAGGATCTTTGGTCTCCCACTCTTCCATCAGTTCTTTGGGGACATATTTTGTACCACTTGCTTCCTCGTGTCCGCGTCTTCTAAAGGTTTTAAACTCAATTAAGATTGGTCTTGGTCTCTTTCTTATACTTTCAGCAAGTTTTTTGACCTTAGAATAGGTTTCTACAATATTGTTACCATCAAGAATAAACGACTCAATACCATAACCTTTTCCTCTGTCTGCTAAGTGTCTGCAATAGTACTGCTCGTTTGTTGGTGTGGAAAGTCCGTAGCCGTTATTTTCAATACAAAAAATTACTGGTAGCTGCCAAACAGAAGCTACATTTAATGCTTCATGAAAATCACCTTCACTTGTACCACCTTCGCCAGTAAATACAGCAGTGACTTCTCCGTTGTTTTTTAAAAGGTTGGCTAAAGCAATGCCATCAGCAACACCAAGTTGAGGGCCTAAATGAGAAATCATTCCTACAATATTGTATTCTTGTGTGCCAAAATGGAAAGAACGGTCTCTACCTTTCGTAAAACCGCTAGCTTTACCTTGCCATTGACAGAATAGTCTATGCAATGGAATCTCTCTGGTTGTAAAAACACCTAGATTTCTGTGCATTGGTAAGATATACTCACTTGGCTTCAGAGCCATTGTTACACCTACAGAGATAGCTTCTTGTCCGATGCCCGAGAACCATTTGGATATTTTTCCCTGCCTTAGCAATATGAGCATTTTCTCTTCTATTAGTCGAGGTTTTAGCATGTTGTAATAAAGCTTTAACAACACTTTATCACTCAAGGCGCGCTTATCGTAGTCTATATTGCTTTTGGTAATGGTAGGCATATATTAAAATTCTAATGCCCCAAATGTAAATAAAATGCATTAATATTACGGAATAGACAATGTAAATGTCTTCAGTTAGATATTCACATTTTAGGACTATTTCTTTACTTTTGTATATTGACTTAAATTTTTAAATAAAATTCCAATGGATAGAATACCAAGCGTAGATTTAAAGGATTTCCTTTCAGAAGACCCAAATAGAAAACAAAAATTTATTGATGAAATTGGCAAAGCCTATCAAGATATAGGTTTTGTAGCTTTAAAAGGACACTTCCTAGATGACGAATTAGTAGATAGACTTTATGGAGAAGTAAGAAACTTTTTCAATCTGCCTTTAGAAGTCAAAGAAAGCTATGAAATACCTGGAATTGGTGGCCAGAGAGGCTATGTGTCTTTTGGAAAAGAAAGTGCAAAAGGAAAAAAAGAAGGCGATTTAAAAGAATTTTGGCATTTTGGTCAGTATGTTGAGGATGATGAAGAACGAAAAAAAGAGTACCCTGAAAATGTTGAAGTAAAAGAGCTTCCTGAATTTAACAAGGTTGGTAAAGAAACCTATAAGATGCTTGAAAAAACAGCAAAATATGTTCTTCGTGCTTTAGCGTTACATTTAGGATTAGAAGAAACTTATTTTGACAATTATATACACAACGGAAACTCTATTTTAAGACCAATCCATTACCCTCCAATTACTCAAGAGCCTAAAAATGCCGTAAGAGCGGCAGCTCATGGCGATATTAATCTTATTACGTTGTTGATGGGTGCGCAAGGACGTGGACTACAAGTACAACGACATGATGGCGAATGGTTAGATGCTATTGCAGAACCAGACGAACTTATGATAAACGTTGGAGATATGTTGTCTAGACATACCAACAATAAATTAAAATCTACAATACACCGTGTTGTGAATCCACCTAGAGAACTATGGGGTACATCACGCTATTCTATTCCTTTCTTTATGCATCCGATAAGCGAAATGAAACTGGATGTTTTAGAGAGTTGTATAGATGAGGACAATCCGAAATTATATGAGGATATTACTGCTGGTGAATTTTTAAACGAGCGTTTGGTTGAACTTGGACTGATTAAAAAATAAAATGGATCTTCAAGACCAATTAAAAAATCTATTCCCAGATCATGTGCCTCAGTCTTCGCCAGACGAAAATGATGAACAACTTGACATTTGGCTACAAGATGATCCTATAATATGTAAATACGAAAAACGTAAAGGAAAACCAATCACTATTTTAGAAGGTTATACTGGAGCTACCGAAGACTTTAAAAAACTAGCAAAAGAGATAAAAACCAAGCTTAGTGTTGGTGGAAGTTTTAAAGAAGATAGAATCATCATTCAAGGAGATTACAGAGATAAGATTATGGCTATCCTAAAGGAAAAGGGTTTCAATGTAAAACGAGTTGGAGGCTGATTTTTATGAAAAAACAAATCCTTCATATTACCAATGGTACTGCTCTTACAGAATATTTGAGAGAACTAGATTTTAAGGATGATATTTTAACATGGCAAGAAATGCTTTGCGAAGGTCCTACCATCCCAAAGATAGATTCTGATGAGTTTTTCAAAATAAGAAGTCAATTCCTAAAAGACTATTATGACATTGAAGTCGATGATAATGAGCTTCAAAATGAACTGTCAAAATTAGATAATGCTGATAGATATGACGAAATCCATCTTTGGTTTGAATATGATTTGTTTTGCCATATTAATTTATTGGGTGTATTAAACTTATTGCACCAAAAAGAAATAAAAAAACCGCTTTATCTTATTTGCAGTGGTCGTGTTGAAGGAGAGAAAAGTCTTAAAGGACTCGGAGAACTTACACCGTCTCAGTTATTAGATCATTACAACAAGCGTGTAAGATTAACTAATGAAGATAAAGAACTAGCCATAACACTTTGGAGAACTTATTGTGGTAAAGACCATAACATCCTTAAGCCATATATTGTAAAAGAATCTAGTTTTAAATACATGAGCAGTTGCTTAAAGGCGCATTTAAAACGTTTTCCTCATCAAAAAAGTGGACTTAGTGTATTAGAAGACAATATACTTCGTTTGGTAAGGGACAATGATATTAAGTCTAAACATCATTTATTAGGATATTGTCTCAATTACCAAGGCTACTATGGTTTTGGAGACTCTCAGCATCTTCGATTAATAGATAAATTAAGTATCTTTTTTGAAGAGAATGAAAATAGCCTTAAGCTGAATAGAAAAGGTCATGAGGCACTTTTGAGGCAACACAATTTTGCGCCCGAAATTAATAATAGCATGATTTATGGAGGCGTAAATCGAATGGAATTTCAATTTAGTATAGACCAAAACAAACTTGTAAAGACAGTACTACATGCCAATTAAAGACTCAGAACTCATATTAAATCCAGATGGTAGCGTTTATCATTTAAATCTAAAACCAGAGAACATCTCTGATACTATCATATTTGTTGGTGATCAAGACCGTGTTGAGAAAATTACCAAGCATTTTGACAGTATAGAGTTTAGTACTCAAAAAAGAGAATTCAAAACTCAAACAGGCTACTATAAAGACCGAAGAATTACAGTGCTTTCAACAGGCATTGGTCCAGATAATATAGATATAGTACTCAATGAGCTCGATGCTTTAGTTAATATAGATTTAAATTCGCGTAAGCCAAAAACTGAATTAACCAGCCTTAACATTATAAGAATTGGCACCTCTGGATCTTTGCAAGCCGACATTCCTGTGGACTCATTTGTAATGAGTACACATGGTTTGGATATTAATGGTATGCTTCATTTTTATCAGATTGAAGGTATCAGCAATCCTGAGATTGAAGATGCATTCATAGAGCACACCAACTGGGATAAAAACAAAGCCCGACCAATCATAATCAATAACAGCAAGTACCTAGAAAAGTATTTTGAAAGCGACAAAATGTTCAAAGGCATGACAGGTACTGCTGGTGGATTTTATGGCCCACAAGGTCGCGTATTACGTCTGCCACTACATGATGCTGGTTTAAACGCTAAGTTAGATAGCTTTAATTATAAAGAATTCCGAATTACAAATTTTGAAATGGAAACTTCTGTTATTTATGGACTATCAAAATTATTGGGTCACGAAGCTTTATCCTTAAATGCTATCATAGCCAATAGAGCTACGGGTGATTTTAGCAAAAATCCAAAAGGTACAGTAGAAAAATTAATACTATACGCGTTAGAACGCATTGTAAATATTTAAAATATTATCACACTGAGCACAGTCGAAGTGTCTGAATAAGTAAAAAGTATAATTTAATCAGATACCCACTTCCGTGGGCATTAGCATGAAAAAAGTAAACATAGGTGGAGTTCCAGAGCATTTTAATTTAGCATGGTAT
>JAGQZO010000067.1 GCA_020435515.1 Winogradskyella sp.
CACCATAAGCATCATCTACGCGTCTTACGCTTGGCCAGAATTTATTATCTCTAATATAATCTAGTGGAAAAGCAGCAGCTTCACGAGTGTATGGTAATAACCATTCGTCTGAAGTTAGCATTTCTAAAGTATGAGGTGCATTTTTAAGTACGTTATTAGGTTCTTCTTTTGAAGCATTATCAATTTCCTGACGAATAGAAATCATGGCATCACAAAACCGATCCATTTCAGCTTTACTTTCACTTTCAGTAGGTTCTATCATCATAGTGCCAGAAACTGGGAACGATACTGTTGGCGCATGAAAACCATAGTCCATTAAACGTTTGGCAATATCTGTAACTTCTATACCATTGGCTTTAAAATCGCGACAGTCTATAATCATTTCATGGGCAGCTCTACCGTTTTCGCCAGTATATAAAGTTGGATAATAACCTTCTAAACGTTCTTTGATGTAATTGGCATTAAGAATAGCTACTTCCGTAGCTTGTTTTAAGCCTTTTGCCCCAAGCATAGAGATATAACCATAAGAAATAATACATGCTAAAGCCGACCCGAAAGGTGCTGCTGAAATAGCCGTTATAGCTTGATGGCCACCTGTTTTAATTATTGGATTGCCTGGTAAAAATGGAACCAATTGTTCTGCAACACATATAGGCCCAACACCTGGTCCACCACCACCGTGAGGTATGGCAAATGTTTTGTGTAAGTTGAGGTGACAAACGTCTGCGCCAATATTTCCTGGATTGGTTAAACCAACTTGTGCGTTCATGTTGGCACCATCCATATACACTTGTCCACCGTTATCATGGATGATTTGAGTGATTTCTTTAATAGCGGATTCATAAACACCATGTGTTGAAGGATAAGTAACCATTAATGCAGAAAGGTTATCTTTGTGCAATTCGGCTTTTTCCCTTAAATCATCTATATCTATATTGCCATCTTCTGAGGCTTTTGTTACAACCACCTTCATGCCCGCCATAACGGCACTTGCAGGATTTGTGCCATGGGCTGATGATGGAATTAAGCAAATGTTTCTATGGTGATCGCCTCGAGACTCATGATAGGCTTTTATAACCATAAGACCAGCAAACTCACCTTGTGCACCAGAATTTGGTTGTAAAGAGGTGGCTGCAAAGCCTGTAATTTCTGTTAATTGATTTTCGAGTTCCGTGAGCAGTAATTGATAACCAGCCGCTTGCTCTTTGGGTACAAAAGGATGCATATTTCCCCAATTAGGCCAGCTTAGTGGTAGCATTTCAGAGGCTGCATTTAACTTCATGGTGCAAGAGCCCAAAGAGATCATGGAGTGGTTTAATGCCAAGTCTTTACGCTCTAATTTTTTGATATAACGCATTAATTCCGTTTCGGAATGGTAAGAATTAAACACGTCAAATGTTAAAAAGTCTGTTCTGCGCTTTAATGCATCTGGAATTGTGTCAGCGTGAATAAGTGAAGTGATTTTCTCAGTTTTATTTCCTGTTACAGCCTCAAAAATTGAAATTATGTCATTTAAGTCTGAAATGGTAGTTGTTTCATTTAAGGCAATGGTAACTGTATTATTATCTGGATAATAGAAGTTAACTTCTTTCTTTTCTGCTTCGTATTTTACTTTAACAGGATCTGCTTTTATTTGAATGGTATCAAAGTAGTGTGTGTTTACCTGTTCTAATCCTAATTTTTCTAAGGCAGAAGCTAAAGTTGCAGTAGTATTTTGAACTTTATTGGCAATAAATTCTAAACCCTTTGGGCCGTGATACACCGCATACATTCCTGCCATAACAGCTAATAATACCTGAGCTGTACAAATGTTAGAAGTAGCTTTATCTCTTTTAATGTGTTGTTCTCTTGTTTGTAAAGCCATACGCAATGCTCTATTGCCATTGGTATCTTTTGTTACACCAATAATACGGCCAGGAACATCACGTTTGTAAGCGTCTTTAGTTGCAAAGTAAGCAGCATGTGGGCCACCATAACCCATTGGGATCCCAAAGCGTTGTGTTGTACCTACAACAACATCAGCACCAAATTTTCCTGGAGCTTCTAATTTTATAAGACTTAAAATATCAGCAGCTACCGCAACTTTTATATTTTCAGCATTAGCTTTTTCAATAAACGATTTTATGTCAGTAATCTGTCCGTTTTTACCAGGATATTGTAACAGTGCACCAAAGTACTCGTTAGATAAATTGTATTCCGCTTCATTACCGATTTCTAGTTCTATACCAATAGGAGTTGCTCTTGTTTCTAATAGAGCAATAGTTTGAGGTAAGACCAAATCTGAAACAAAGAACTTATTGGCACCAGCTTTTTTCTGGTCACGATCTCTAACTGCAAACAAAAGGCTCATGGCTTCTGCAGCCGCTGTACTTTCGTCCAAGAGAGATGCGTTGGCAATTTCCATTCCTGTCAGATCAATAACCATGGTTTGGAAATTAAGTAGTGCTTCTAAACGGCCTTGAGCAATCTCTGCTTGGTAAGGGGTATAGGCAGTGTACCAACCAGGATTTTCTAAGATGTTACGCTGAATTACCGCAGGTAAATTAGCAGGGTGATAACCTAAGCCTATGTATGATTTATAAACTTTGTTAAGTTGAGATAACTTGTTGATATGATTTAAATACTCTTGTTCGCTCATCGCAGGATTTAAATCTAAATCCTTTTTAAGTCTTATGCCAGCCGGTATAGTTTCTGAAACTAATTGCTCTATACTTGTAACACCAATGGTGTTTAGCATTGCTTTTTGTTCGTCTGGGTTGGGGCCGATATGCCTAAGTGCAAAAGAGGTTGTGTCCATGCTTTATTCTGCTAATTTTTTTGATATGCAAAAATACGGAAATCGGCTTTGTTTTTAGTTAATGAAAATTAAAGTTTTTAACCGAAAACTAGGGTTATTAACACAATGATTATTTTTGCTTAATGGGTATTTTAAAGCAGATATTTAATTTTTATATAAATAGTAGCATTCATGTAGCCTTGGCTGTGGTGGCTATGACATGGGTAACATCAATTGAGTTTGGATTGGATTGCGATTATAATGTACTTTTTTTTGTTTTTTTTGCCACCATAACAGGCTATAATTTTGTAAAGTATTTTGGTGTAGCTAAGTTTCATCACAGAAGTTTGGCAGCATGGCTGAGAGCAATACAGATATTTTCTTTTTTTGCTTTTTTAGGTATGAGCTATTTTGCTTTAAAACTGAATATAAACTCTCTTATATACCTATCGGTTTTTGGACTTGTCACTTTTCTGTATGCCATACCATTGCTACCTATGCGTTATTTTAGGGATAATCAAAAAAACTTAAGGCAAATAAGCGGATTAAAAGTCTATGTTATTGCTTCTGTTTGGGTATTTACAACTGTCTTTTTGCCACTAATTGAGAAAGAATACCCTTTCAATATTGATGTTGTTATTAATGCAGTTCAGCGGTTTATTTTTGTCATTGTATTAATGTTGCCCTTTGAGATAAGAGATCTTCTGTATGATAGTGTGAAACTAGCGACGATTCCTCAGCGCATTGGTGTTAGGAATACAAAAATTATGGGTGTATTGTTGTTATTGGTATTTTTTTTCTTGGGCTATTTTAAGGATGAAATAACAAGTGAAGTTATTATTTCAAATAGTGTCATCATAATTATAACTCTATTTTTTGTAATATTTGCCCACAAAAACCAATCTAAATATTACAGTGCATTTTGGGTAGAGAGCTTACCGATATTGTGGTTGGTAATCTTATTGATGCTTCATTAATTCTTGTTCAAATTGCTGTTTAATTTTCTTACGTTCATCATTCTTTAAACATTCAATTTCTGCATTTTTAACAACATCTGTTAATTTATTGTTTCTATTGGAATAAGCTCTTGTAACACGGCACCAAGAAAGCCTAATGGCCAACTTAATGCGCTCCCAACCTGTAGCTTCACCATATTGTGACTTATCACAAATATGCTTTGCTTCTTCACAGCTTATAAATAAAAAACTTTTTTTCATTTCTGTCCTTGCCTTCCCAAAGGGAAGAAATATTTTTTTAAAACCAGTTTTCTTCCATGCAGTCAGCTAATGCTGTTCTTGCTCTATGTATTAATACCCAAAGATTAGACGCAGTAATTCCCAGTTCATTACAAATAGTTTCGGTATCATAATCTAAAATAGTTTTCATCTTAAAAACTTGAGCTTGTTTGTGTGGGAGTTTCTCTAAACAACCGTAAATAGCATCACCAAGCTCAGCGTTTTGCATTTTGTCTTCGGCTGTCATATCAAAAGGATCTGCTACGCGTTCCTCGAGCCAATCACCTTCAGATTCAGTATCACTATTATAGGTCATTCTAACTTCGGCTTTTCCTTTGTTAGAATTTATTTTTCGGTAATAATCTATGATTTTGCGTTTAAGTATAGAGATTAACCATGTTCGTTCAGAGGCTTCTCCCTTAAAATTGCTCATCGATTTTAGACCTGCCAGAAAAGTTTCAGACACTAAATCTTGGGCTATTTCTCTATCATTTACTCTAGAGATGGTATAGTTAAAGAGGTAGTCTGAATACAAATCAATCCAATTATTAGGATTTAATTGATGGTTAGCCATTGTTCTTTTTCATTGCTCAACCAAAAATAGGTAAAATATTAAGATATTTTATATGTGTTCACATTTTCCTAACTTTTGGTTGCACTGATAATGTAATACCCAAAACTCTTTATATGTAAACCAGATAAAAGGGCATAGAAAGATCCTTTTAGATTATGAAGACTCTCTTTTTTCAGGGTATTAAAACGAAAAAGTTTCTTGAAAACAAATCCAGTAATAGCAAAAGGAACATGAAGTACAGAAGGTGCAACTCTCATAGAAATATCCTCAATTTTAATATCCTTAAATCCTAAATCGTCCAAAGTTTTTTTGATGAATTGATATGTCTCGAGTTTCTCTAAACTCCAGTGACTACATAATTTGTTATAGGCATATTTACCGCCTTTACAGAGCTGCGATTTATCTTTTTTTAGAAAAGCATCGGCCATTACAAAACGTCCACCTGGTTTTAAAAGTCTGTGCATTTCTTTGAGAGAATTATAATTGTGACCAGAATGACAAAAGCTTTCAATTGCAATGGCAGAGTCAAATGAATTAGATTGAAACGAGGTGTGGTTATAATTTTCTTTGAGTATGATTCCGTTTTTGCCTTTTAACAATTCATTGCCTTTTTGCACCTGAAAGTCTGATAGTGTAACTCCATAAGCAATCACATTCTTATTGTGCTTTAAAGCGTATCTCATTGTCCCTCCCATACCACAACCTAAATCTATAAGTCTATTTTTAGTTTTGCTGATGTTTAATCGTTTTGTGACTTGTTTGTTCATTTCATTAAGCATGGAATCGCGCCTAAAGGGATTGGTTTTAAACGGAATGAAGTATCCAAAATGCATATTGTAGTCATTACTCCAAAATTGATAATCTTCGGTAGCTTCGTTGTAGAAGTCTACCATTTCAATTCGGTTTTGTTCTGCGTAACTGTTGTATGGGATGGATTGTGTTTTCATAGTGTTATAGTTTAGGTAACTTCCATTTTGTAGAATTATATGCAATTGCTGTAGGTTTTAAATTCCCTTTTTGAGTTTTTACATATGTAATTATTTTTGACTGTTTTAATAGCCACGCTATCATCCAGCCAAAATCAATTTCGTACCACTTTGATGAGAATTTTGCTGAGGTTGGATAAGAATGATGGTTGTTGTGAAAACCCTCTCCAAATGAAATAAGTCCTAATAAAATGTCATTATAGCCACTTTCATCAGCACCTTCAATTTTATGTCTTGAGTAACCATATTTATGAGACGCATAACCAATATACCAATGCCCTAAAATTATGATTGAGGTTCTTAAACAGGTAGCAACAAACATGCTATTCAGACCGATAGTGAAATATAGTACAGTCATAAATAGTACATAATGTATTTGCCACGTCTTATGTAGCCAGAGTATAGTAGAATCGTTTAAATCTTGCTTTGGGATATTGTAACGTGACATATCTTTTGGAGTAAAAGTCAGGTGAAGATTCCAGTGATAATCTGTTAATAAAAAATGTTTGTATTGAAAATATCTAGGACAATCATTTCTATTCTGCCAATAGTCTCTAAAATAATGTTGTTTTAACCAATTCAAAGGACTTCCTAATCCTGTTAGAACAAAAAGATAGAGACTGATTTTTCTAAATGTTTTACTTGTCTTATATGATTTATGAATGATTCCTCTGTGTAAACCAACTGAGTGACCTATGCCTACTGTTAAAAACAAGAGCAAAGTGTTTATAGTTATATCTTGCCAGCAAATTGATGAAAAATCAATGAAAAAAATTGGTAATAACATGGAGTATAGCCAAATGGTTTTTCTCCATGAAAAATGAATTTTTCCAAAAGGTGTTTTTAGATTTTTATTCATATTTTTTGAATTTTATAGGTGATGAATAGATTTTGAAATGCAAGGCAAATGGAAACAATAAAACAGAGAGTAATAAGTTGTTGCCCAGAGTCTAAATATCCATTAGTAACTAGAATGAAAGTGTAAAATACAGAGGCAGTAAAAGTTAAATAAACAAGATAGTTTGTTTTAATAATAGGAGGCAATTTTTTGAACTGAAACCCAATTACTATAGAAAATAGTATTTGAAATGCGCCCAACACCATCAGAAAAAGTAATCCCAAAAATGGTATAGCAATTAGAAAAATATTAATAATGATTAATATTAGATTGATACGGAAAATTGCCTTATTAGTTTTCATAATTCTATTGTTTTAAAACTTTCAAAAAATATTGAAAGTATGGTTTAAAAAAATATGTTCTATTTCATTAGTTTTAAAACAGACTTAGTGAGCCAGTTTTGTTTTTGGTTTACTAGCTTATTCATTAACGTATCCAAATCGTCTGTTAGTTCTTTTAAAGCTTTAGTTTGTTTTATCAATTCTTGTGTTTTCTTGGTACCATCATCTTCAATAGAAGATACTTCTTCTAAAACCTTTATAACAGGTTTTATTTCTCTGCGGCTACGCTCTTTAGCTATGGTTCGGGCCAATTCTTGCACATCTTTTTCTGTTGTGAAAAATTCTTTTCGCTCACCAGATACTAATACTTTAGTTACAATTCCCCAATCTATAAGCTGTCGTAAATTCATGCTAGTGTTACCACGAGAGATCTGAAGCTCTTCCATGATGTCTTCCATAGACAGAGGTTTTGTTGAAATAAATAGCAAAGCCTGAATCTGAGCCATCGCTTTATTGATGCCCCAAAGCGTACCTAAACTTCCCCAAGTACTAATAAACTTTTCTTTTGCTTCTTGATATTTCATATCACAAAGATATAATAAATTTTAAACTTTCAATAATTATTGAAAGTTTATTTTAACAGAATTTATTATCTTAGATTAAAATAGCCTTAAATATGAGAACAAAACTACTATGCCTAGCACTACTTATGTATGGAATAAGCCAAGCCCAAATAGAGCTTGTTCCCAATCCTTGTGATATAAATTCTGGTTCCTTGACCTTTAAATATGGTGAATTTGGGGATTACTCGGTTTTTGATCCTTTCAGTGATCCCAACCTATATCTTTACACAGGTTTACAAACCGATGCAGATCCTTTGACCTGGGATTATCATGATGATTTTTCTAATGTGTCTACAATGATTCCTCTAACTTATGATTCTGGTTTAGGGTATTACGTTGCTACTTTTAATCCTGCCACCAGAACTTACTTAGAAGAACCCATGTTAAATACCACTACTATTCCTTCGGGAACAGAAGTTTTTGATTGGTATTTTTTAATCACTAACTCGGATCAATCACGTCAATCGCCAGATTTGAAAGGTAGTGATTATGGTTTTGGTTCGGCAGTTTTATCAATAGAAGCTTTTAATAAAACTAATGATATAAGTGTTGGTAATGGTACTATTACCTTTAACAGTGCTGCAAAATATGAGATAGCAGTTTATGATGTACTTGGTAAAAAAGTAATGGATAAAACACTAAACATTACTTCACAAACTACTCTCGATCTTCATTTAAGAAACTCTAGTGTTTATTTAGTAAAGATTAGTTCTGGCACCTATAGTCGAACGGTTAAGATGTTAAAATATTAGCTTAGTTATTTTATCAACCCAGCACGTCTCAACAACGCTTCAGGTTTTGGTTCATGACCTCTAAACTTTTTGTATAAAGTCATAGGGTCTTCTGTACCTCCTTGAGATAAAACATAAGTTTTAAACTTGTCTGCAACGGTTTTATTAAAAATACCTTGTTCTTTAAAATATTCAAAAGCATCCGCATCTAAAACTTCTGCCCATTTATAGCTATAGTAACCCGACGAATAACCCCCTTGAAAAATATGTGAAAAAGCCGTACTCATACAGTTTTCTGTAACATCAGGATAAAGTTGTGTTTCTCCAAAAGCTTCAACTTCTTGTGCTTTTACATTCGTTATTTTTGTAGGGTCTGTACCATGCCATGCCATATCTAACATCCCAAAACTCAACTGACGTAGGGTTTGCATACCTTCATGAAAAGTAGCAGAAGCCTTTATTTTTTCAATAAGATCCATGGGAATCATTTCTCCCGTTTCGTAATGTGTAGCAAAGAGCTTTAAGGTCTCTTCCTCGTAACACCAATTTTCTAAAATCTGACTAGGTAGCTCAACAAAATCCCAATACACACTGGTACCGGAAAGGCTAGGGTAGGTGGTATTGGCTAGCATACCATGAAGCGCATGGCCAAATTCGTGAAACAAAGTAGTAACTTCATTAAAGGTTAATAATGAAGGTTTGCTCTTAGTCGGTTTGGTGAAATTACAAACGATAGATACGTGAGGTCTTTCATTCATACCATTTTTAATCATCTGTGGTTTGTAGGATGTCATCCACGCACCATTGCGTTTTCCTGCTCTTGGGAAGAAGTCGGCATAAAAGATAGATACAAGATTGTCCTCTGCATCTACTACCTTATAAGTTAAAACATCATTATGGTATTTGTCTATGGTATCGATTTCTTCAAATTTTAAACCAAACAATTTTTCGGCAACTGTAAATGCGCCATTGATGACATTTTCTAATTTGAAATATGGCTTCAATTTTTCGTCATCTAAATCGAATAATTTTTGTTTTAATTTTTCAGAATAGTAAGCCGAATCCCATTTTTGTAGCTGCTCTATTCCATCAAGATCTATAGCAAAAGTCTCAAGCTCTTCAAACTCTTTCACAGCTGCTGGTTTTGCCTTTTCTAAGAGTTCGTTTAAAAAGGCATTCACCTTCTCTGGAGTTTGAGCCATGCGCTCTTCCAAAACAAAATGAGCATGTGTTTTATAGCCTAAAAGTTGAGCACGTTCAAAACGAAGATTTGCAATTTTTAAAACAATATTCTGGTTATCTAATTCGTCATTTTTAAAGCCTTTACTGCCAAAAGCTTTAGAGAGTTTTTCTCGCAAAGCTCTGTTATCAGCATACGTCATAAACGGAATATAGCTTGGGTAGTCTAATGTAATTAGCCAGCCATCCTTACCTTTACTTTCAGCCAGTTGTTTAGCGGCTTCTTTAGCTCCTTCGGGTAATCCTGAAACATCAGATTCTTCAGTAAGGTGCATTTCAAACTTGTTGGTTTCGGCTAAAATATGCTCACCAAATTTTAATTTAAGTTGACTTAGCTCTTTGTCAATAGCACGTAAACGCACCTTTTTGTTTTCTGGAAGGTTGGCGCCATTTCTAGAAAAGCTTTTGTATTTTTTGTCTAATAATGTGGCTTGTTCTGTTGTTAATTTTAAGTCATCTTTAGAATCGTAGACTGCTTTTACACGTTTAAATAATTCTTCATTCAGCGTAATATCGTTACTAAACTCAGACAACAAAGGAGATACTTCTTGAGATATTTTTTGAATCTCGTCATTAGTTTCGGCTGAATTTAAATTGAAAAATATACTCGAGATTCGGTCTAATTCTTCTCCCGAATAATCTAGAGCTTCAATAGTATTTTCAAAAGTTGGAGTTTCAGAATTATTTACGATTGAATCAATTTCGTTTTTAGCCTTTTCAATAGCTGCTTTAAAAGCAGGAAGAAAATCTTCATTTTTTATTTTTGAAAAAGGTGCTGTGTTATATAATGTATTAAAGGGTTTATTTAGAACTGTCATATTATTATCGTCTAATTTTTCTTACGTATGTTATTGATAATGTGAATTTTAACTCTAATTTAAGATGTTTGTGTTTATCAGTTGAATAAGTTTAACTAACTTTGCACCATCTTTGACGAACAAGAACTTTTGTTCTTAAGGATTGGTTAATAGCAAGAAAAGCCTTGACGGAAGTTGAGGCTTTTTTATAGGTCTTTAGCAGACTCAATAACCTTAGCTTTTAAGCCTTCTTTGTAAACCATTATTTTGTCTAAAACACATTGGTCAGAACTTCCTAGAATCTGTGCGGCCAATATACCAGCATTTTTAGCTCCATTTAAAGCAACGGTAGCTACGGGAACTCCGCCAGGCATTTGTAGAATAGATAAAACCGAATCCCAACCGTCTATAGAATTGCTACTTTTTACTGGAACTCCGATTACAGGTAGTGGAGATAAAGAAGCCACCATACCTGGTAAATGTGCGGCACCTCCTGCGCCAGCAATAATGACTTTGATGCCTCTGGTATGTGCATTTTTACCGTAATCGAACAACTTTTCAGGTGTACGGTGTGCGGATACGATATCGACTTCAACTTGGATATCAAATCCTTTTAAAATATCTATAGCGTCTTGCATTACTGGCAAATCACTTTTGCTTCCCATTATAACTCCTACTTTGCTCATATCTTATTCACTTATTACTTCAATAGTTCGTTTTACGTTTTCGGCAATTTCCCTAGCCTTATTTATGTCTTTATTTACAATGGTAACATGACCCATTTTGCGGAATGGACGTGTTTGTTTTTTACCATAAATATGAGGTGTAACACCATCCATAGCCATAATCTCTTCTATATTTTTATAAAGTACATTGCCAGTATGGTTTTCGGCACCAACCAAGTTTACCATTACACCTGCTACTTTACTTTCAGTATTGCCTAAAGGTAAACCTAATATGCATCTTAAGTGCTGTTCAAACTGGTCTGTGTAACTCGCTTCAATGCTATAATGACCAGAATTATGAGGCCTTGGTGCCACTTCATTTACAATAATGTCATCATCTACAGTCTGAAACATTTCAACCGCTAATAAACCAACATGTTCAAAAGCAGCGGCAGTTTTTAACGCTACTAGCTCTGCTTTTTTTGCGATATTATCTGGAATTCTAGCCGGACAAATTACATATTCAACTTGATTGGCTTCTGGATGAAACTCCATTTCAACAACAGGATAGGTTTTTAAATGTCCTTCAGTATTTCTAGCAACGATTACAGCCAATTCATTTTTAAACGGAATTAAATCTTCTGCAATACATTCCACGTTTGGTAAATCTACCAAATCCGAATAACGTCTTACTACTTTTACTCCTTGTCCATCATACCCAAATCGGGCACTTTTCCAAACAAACGGATAGCTTAAACCACCATTAGCTACGGCATCTTCAATCTCTGAGGTGTGTGCAAAGCGAGAAAAATCTGCTGTTGGGATATCATGATCTCGGTAAAATAATTTTTGTGTTGACTTATTTTGAATAGTTCGCAACGTTTTTGCTGACGGATATACTTTAACACCTTCCTTTTCCAAAGTTTCTAGTGCATCAACATTAACGTTCTCAATCTCAATGGTCAGGACATCAACCTTTTTTCCGAAGTTAATAACGGTGTCATAATCCAATAAATCTCCAACCGAAAATTCATCACAGGCTAATCTGGCAGGCGCATCTTTGCTTGGGTCTAAAACACAGGTATATATATCATATTTGCGCGTATGGTATAGCATCATTTTGCCCAATTGTCCACCACCAAGAATTCCGAGTTTAAAGTTTGAAGAAAAGTAGTTCATGTTTACTTCCCAAATACAAGGGAAATTTTTTAAGATTCAACATTAATTCCTTGCAAAAATAAGCTAATTATAGGAGATACTCTTAAATTCGTAATTCAAAAAATCGGCAATCGGTAATCAATTCATTATCTTTGCATTTTTAAAATAATACCATGGTTGTTAAGCTTCACGATTTATTTTTCAAACCTTTTATTAATGCTGATGAAATTGATGGTATTGTTCAGCAAATGGTTACTAAGATTGCAGCAGATATGGGAGACGAAATCCCTGTATTTGTTGGGATTATGAATGGGTCGTTTATGTTTGTGAGCGACTTCGTAAAAAAGTATCCAAAGCCTTGTGAAGTTACTTTTATAAAATTGGCGTCTTATGAAGGTGTTAAATCTACTGAGGATATTCAAAGACTTATTGGCTTAACACAGGATTTAACTGGAAGGACGGTAGTTGTTTTAGAAGATATTATAGACACTGGAAATACGCTAAAGGAAGTGCATCGTATCTTTAAAAACGAAAATGTAAAACAATTATATATTGCAACCTTGTTTTTTAAACCAGAAGCCTACAATAAGGATTTTAAAATTCATTATGTTGGCAAAGCAATTCCGAATAAATTTATTGTAGGTTACGGCTTAGACTACGATAGATTAGGAAGAGACTTGCCAGATGTATATCAATTAAAAACAACACAACACATGACAAACATCGTGCTATTTGGCCCTCCAGGAGCGGGAAAAGGAACACAAGCAAACTTTTTAAAGGAAAAATACGATTTAGTACACATCTCTACAGGAGATGTTTTTAGATACAATATTAAAAATGAAACGGCTTTAGGCATGCTGGCCAAGTCTTACATGGACAAAGGTGAGTTAGTGCCAGACCAAGTAACCATTGACATGTTGAACAAAGAGGTCGAAAAAAATGCCGATGCTAAAGGATTTATTTTTGATGGTTTTCCAAGAACGAATGCTCAAGCCAAAGCACTTGATGAGTTAATGGACAGTAAAGATTCTCAAATTAATGCTATGGTAGCCCTAGAAGTAGACGATGAGGTATTAGTGAAACGTCTATTAAAACGTGGTGAAACTAGCGGAAGAGCCGATGATGCAGACGAAAGTATTATTAGAAACCGTATCAAAGAATACTACGATAAAACAGCTATACTAAAAGATTACTATTCTGCACAAGACAAGTATTTTGGTGTTGATGGAGTAGGAAGCATAGAAGATATTACA
>JAGQZO010000068.1 GCA_020435515.1 Winogradskyella sp.
AAACGATTCATTTCCTTTAGGATACGATTACTTCCGCTTTGAACAGGTAAATGTATGTAATTACAAATATTTTCGAATTTGGCCATAGTTTCAATAACATCTAAGGTCATATCCTGAGGATTAGATGTTGAGAATCTAAAACGCATTTTTGGTTGCGCCTTTGCACAAAGTTCTAATAGTTTAGCAAAGTTTACTGCTGTAGCTTTTTGCAAATCAGAGGCTTTTTCGAAATCCTTTTTAAGTCCACCACCATACCATAAATAGCTGTCTACATTTTGTCCTAAGAGCGTTACTTCTTTGTAGCCTTTGTCCCAAAGATCGTTTACTTCTTCAATAATACTTTGAGGGTCTCTACTGCGTTCCCTTCCTCTTGTAAAAGGAACCACGCAAAACGTACACATATTGTCGCAACCTCTGGTAATAGATACAAAAGCACTAACACCATTACTGTTTAATCTTACAGGTGAGATGTCTCCATAAGTTTCTTCTTTTGATAAGATGACGTTAATAGCATCTTTTCCCTCTTCAACATCAGCCAAAAGGTTTGGTAAATCCTTATATGCATCAGGACCAACGACTAAGTCAACAATTTTTTCCTCTTCTAAGAATTTAGTTTTTAGACGCTCAGCCATACAACCTAACACGCCAACTTTCATTGAAGGATTTTTATCCTTAATTTTATCGTAATATTTAAGACGTTTTCTAACAGTTTGCTCGGCTTTATCTCTGATGGAACATGTATTAACTAAAACCAAATCCGCCTCCTCTAGGTTTTGTGTTGTATTATAACCTTGATTAGATAATATTGAAGCAACAATTTCACTATCGCTAAAATTCATTTGGCAACCATAGCTTTCAATGAACAGCTTTTTTGTATTGCCATCTTTTTGGTCTAAAATTAAGGCTTCGCCTTGTTTATTTTCGTCGATTATTTTTTCCATCTATTCAAACTCACAATGTGAGAAATAATTGTATTCTCTAATAGTCAATAAGCATGCAAAGATAGTATTATTTTATAGACTGTGACAAAGTGGCAGTTGTTAAAAAGTAATTTATAATTGCTTCAAATTATTTTTTTTACGAAGTTTTTTGATTTTGGTGCGCAACCATTTTAATTAATTGCATCTTATATAAAAACTAAACCTATGAAATTTCCGAAAACTATAGTATTGTTACTATTAGTAACTCTGTTTTTAAATATGCAATGCGAGGGCGATGATCCTGCTCCATTCCACAAACTAATTGTGTAAGTTTAACTATGATAGATAGTTTTTCGTATGAAAATGCAACAACTAGTCCTTATACAATTACTGATGTTGCTATAAACGAGGATTGTTTAATTATTACCATTACAGCTACGGGTTGTGATGGCAGTACTTGGGATATGCAGTTATTGGACTCTGGTAGTGTGGACGAATCCAATCCACCACAACGCTATGTGAAGTTTTTTTTAGTTAATAATGAAGCTTGTCTTGCAGAAATAAGTAGGACAACTTCTTTCGATCTTTCTACTTTACAGATAGAAAGCGAAAATGAAATTATTATAAATATAGACCAATATTCAGATCCTATTACATATATATATTAAAGAGTATTATAAATGGAAAATTAAAGCCTTGTTTTTGCAAGGCTTTTTTAATTTCAAAAAGTAAGTAAGACAATAAAATAAGGGCTATTTAAAACCAAATTAGGATTGTAATTTTTTTTTCATATACATTTGTAACCTCAAAAAAAATACAGAATGCCGAAGAATCTAGTCATAGTTGAGTCACCTGCAAAGGCAAAAACCATAGAGAAATTTTTAGGAAAAGATTACAAAGTTGAGTCTAGCTTTGGACATATTTCAGATTTACCTTCTAAAGAATTAGGGGTCGATGTAGAAGGAGATTTTGAACCAAAATATAGGGTGTCAAAAGATAAGCGTGATGTAGTTAAAAAACTAAAAGAGTTAGCCCAAAAAGCAGAGATGGTTTGGTTGGCCAGTGATGAGGATCGTGAGGGAGAGGCCATAGCATGGCACTTGGCAGAGGCGCTAGATTTAGATAAGAACAAAACCAAGCGCATTGTGTTTCATGAGATTACAAAAAGTGCAATAAACAAGGCCATTGAAAACCCTAGAGGCATTGATTATAATTTGGTAGATGCGCAACAGGCAAGACGTGTTTTGGATCGTATTGTAGGTTATGAATTGTCGCCAGTATTATGGAGAAAAGTTAAGGGTGGTTTGTCCGCTGGTAGAGTACAATCGGTTTCTGTGAGACTCATTGTAGAGCGAGAGCGAGAAATACAAAATTTTAAAACTGAGGCATCATACCGAATTGATGCAGAGTTTACATCAGAAGACGGTAAATCTTTTAAAGCTAAATTGCCTAAGAATTTTAGCTCAGAAAAAGAGGCTTTAGCATTCTTAAATAATAACAAAGAGGCAACTTATCAGGTGTCTGATTTAGAAAAGAAACCTGTAAAAAAATCACCAGCTGCACCATTTACAACATCTACATTACAACAGGAAGCATCTAGAAAGCTTGGGTTTTCAGTTAGCAGAACCATGAGTAATGCGCAACGTTTATATGAAGCAGGTCTTATAACTTACATGAGAACCGATAGTGTAAATCTATCTAATGAAGCTAGACAAGGAGCGGAAAAAGAAATCATTTCAGCATATGGTTCAGAATATAGTGAGCCAAGAAACTATAAAGGAAAATCTAAGGGTGCTCAAGAGGCTCACGAAGCTATAAGACCAACGGATTTCTCTAACCATACTGTAAGTGTAGAGCGTGACCAAGCTAGGCTTTACGATTTAATATGGAAACGTGCAATAGCTTCTCAAATGAGTGAGGCTAAATTAGAACGCACTAACCTGAAAATTAAGATTAATAGTTCCGTCAAGGTAACTGAAGAGTTTACAGCTAGTGGTGAAATTATAACCTTTGATGGATTCTTAAAAGTGTATTTAGAGGGAACTGACGATGAGGATGCAGAGCAAGAAGGTATTTTACCAGACTTAAAGGTAGGAGAGGAGTTGTCTAACAATTACATAACTGCTACACAACGTTTTACAAGACCACCTTCAAGATATACTGAGGCATCTTTAGTAAAACAATTAGAAGAGTTAGGTATTGGCCGTCCTTCAACTTATGCACCAACAATTTCTACAATTCAAAATAGAAATTATATAGAAAAAGGTACTCACGAAGGTGATGAGAGAAAGTACAAGCAACTTGTATTTAAAAACCAAACTATTAAAGAAAAAAACCTTTCTGAAAAAGTAGGCTCTAATAAAGGTAAGCTTGTACCTACAGATGTCGGTTTTATTGTTACGGACTTTTTAGTAAATCATTTTGAAAGCATTTTAGACTATAACTTTACAGCAAAAGTAGAGGAAAGTTTTGATGACATTGCCGAAGGTAAAGAAGACTGGAGGGCAATGATGAAAGATTTCTATAAGGGCTTTCATCCACAGGTTGAAGATGTTCAGGAAAATGCTGAGCGTGAAACAGGAGAACGTATTCTTGGAACTGATCCAAAAACGGGCCGCCAAGTTAGTGTCCGTTTAGGTAAATTTGGGCCTATGGTTCAGATAGGTACTGTGGATGATGAGGAGAAACCGCAGTTTGCTAGCTTGTCGCCAGACCAACAACTTAATACCATTACCTATGAGGAAGCTATGGATCTTTTCAAACTTCCAAAAGCATTAGGCCATTATAAAGATGATGAGGTAGAGGTTAATATTGGTCGTTTTGGACCTTATGTAAGGTATGGTAAAAAGTTTGTCTCTTTACCTCAAGGTGTTGACCCTCTAAGCGTAGAATTAGAAGAAGCAATTACTTATATTAAGGAGAAAGAAAAGGCAGATGCTCCAGTATATATGTATCAAGGTTTAGAAGTTACAAAAGGAAAAGGACGTTTTGGACCATTTATAAAATGGAACAATATGTTTATAAATGTGAATAAAAAATACGATTGGGATAATTTATCTGAAGAAGACATCGTAACTTTGATCGAAGATAAAATCCAAAAGGAAAAAGATAAGCTTATCCATGTTTGGGAAGATGAAGGAATACGAGTTGAAAAAGCACGTTGGGGAAGGCACACAATCATAAAAGGTAAGCAGAAAGTTGAACTGGCAAAGACAGTAGATGTATCTGACATGACCTTAGAAGAGGCAAATGCTATTCTAGAAAAAAATGCTCCAAAAACGAAAGCAAAAAAAACTACAAAGAAAAAAACGACCACTAAAAAGAAGTAATACTTTATGAATTTTAATTTTCTAACGCCTGTTTCAGATGCGGTTTTAGCTCACTCAGAACTATTAGCGCAACAAGCGCTCGGAAAAAAAATTAAAATTCACTCCAAACAAAATGGAATTCCAGATTTAGATGATGTTCAATTAGCCATTATTGGAGTTCACGAAAACCGAAACGATGTTAATTATATAGGAGTAAACATCAATTTTGATTCTGTTAGAAAAACACTCTATACGTTGTTTCCTGGAAATTGGAATACAAATATTGCAGACCTTGGTGATATTTTGCCTGGCGAATCTGTAGAAGATACTTATTACGCTATTCGTACAGCTATTGAAGTTTTATTAGAGAAAAATATTATTCCTATTATATTAGGAGGGAGTCAAGATTTAACTTATGCTAATTATCGTGCTTATGATAATGTAATGCCAATGGTTAATATAGTCAATGTAGACACTAACTTTGATTTAGGCGATGCTAATCTTCCCATCAAGAATAATAGCTATGTTGGCAAAATTATAGTAGAAGAACCGTACAATCTTTTTAATTATTCGACTGTAGGTTATCAAACGTATTTCAACTCTCAAGAAGAAATAGATCTTATGGAGAAGTTGTATTTCGAGTCCTATCGTTTGGGTGAGATTTCAGGAGATATTCATAAGGTAGAACCTTTGTTAAGAGATGCACACATAGTTTCGATAGATTTAAAATCCATCAGAGCTTCAGAAGTAAGCGATAATTTAAAATATTCACCTAATGGATTTTCTGGAAAAGAAATTTGTGCCATAGCACGTTACTCTGGGATAAGTAATAAGGTTTCTTCATTTGGGGTTTACGAATATGTTAATTCCAAAAATGACTCAGCCTCTTCAATGTTAATAGCGCAAATGATTTGGTATTTTATTGAAGGAGTTAATTGCAGGGTTAAAGATGACGATTTTAATAATGGAAATGAGTTTCAGAAGTACAATGTGCTAGTTGAAGATGATGAACTTATATTTTATAAAAGTTTAAAAACTGGGCGTTGGTGGATTGAAATTCCTTTTTTACCAGATGTTAATAATAAATTAAAAAAGCATACGTTATTACCTTGCATGCA
>JAGQZO010000069.1 GCA_020435515.1 Winogradskyella sp.
CACCTGTTAATACACCACCTTGGATACCCGCACCAAGAGATACCACTTCGTCTGGGTTTACACCTTTACTTGGTGTTTTACCGAAGAACTTTTCTACTGCTGCTTGTACGGCTGGGATACGTGTAGAACCACCCACTAAAATAACTTCATCAATATCAGATTTAGATAACCCTGCTGCTTTTAATGCAGTCTCGCAAGGCTCAATAGTACGCTTGATTAAATCATCAATTAGTTGCTCAAATTTAGAACGTGTTAATGTGCGCACTAAGTGCTTTGGTCCACTTGCCGTAGCTGTTACATAAGGTAAGTTAATCTCTGTCTGTGCAGAAGATGATAACTCTATCTTAGCTTTTTCAGCTGCTTCTTTAAGACGTTGTAAAGCCATTGGATCTTTACGTAAGTCCATATCTTCGTCAGCAATAAACTCTTCTGCTAACCAATCGATAATTCTTTCATCAACGTCATCACCACCTAAGTGAGTATCACCATCAGTAGATAATACTTCAAATACTCCATCACCTAACTCAAGGATAGAAACGTCGTGTGTACCACCACCAAAATCGAATACTACTATTTTTTGGTCTGTAGATTTTTTATCTAAACCATAAGCTAATGCTGCTGCAGTAGGCTCGTTGATAATACGTCTTACTTTTAAACCTGCTATTTCACCAGCTTCTTTAGTTGCTTGTCTTTGTGCATCGTTAAAGTAAGCAGGCACTGTAATAACAGCTTCAGATACGTCTTGCCCTAAGTAATCCTCGGCAGTTTTCTTCATCTTTTGAAGAATCATTGCAGATAACTCTTGCGGAGTGTATAAACGACCATCAATATCTACTCTAGGTGTATCGTTATCACCTTTTACAACCTTGTATGGCACACGTTCTGCCTCTTTCTTAGATTCAGAATATTTATTACCCATAAAACGTTTAATAGAATAAACAGTTTTTGTAGGGTTAGTTACTGCTTGTCTTTTTGCCGGATCACCAACTTTAATTTCACCACCTTCAACGAAAGCGATAACCGAAGGTGTAGTTCTCTTACCTTCAGCGTTTGGGATGACAACTGGCTCATTACCTTCCATTACTGAAACGCACGAGTTGGTTGTTCCTAAATCAATTCCAATAATCTTACTCATAATTATATTTTTTGTTTTATTTCCGCTATCACGGAAAGTGTTGTGTTTTAATTTTTAAACTCGCTAATTATTAGTCAATGATTATGCCATGACAAAAAAAGTGACATGATGTCATATTGAAATTTCAATTTAATTTTTCATTTGATGTTTTTTGGTACATAGTTTGATACCTTAGCAGTAGATAATTACTTTTAATTAAAACTTTTTACCATGAGAAAAATAACGTTTCTACTCTTTTCACTTACTTTTTTACTAACGGCCTGCGAAGGCGATCCTGGCCCACAAGGACCTCCAGGACAAAATGGAGTTAACTTTGTTGGTCAATCTTTTGAAAGAACTATAAATTTCACATCTACAAATGATTACACAGTGGGTTTAGAAATTCCTCTTGATATTGAACTATTTGAGACAGATATGGTTTTAGTTTATAGATTTCTAGGTCAAGTTGATGGTTTTGATGTTTGGAGACCATTACCTGAAACTGTTTATACTGATGATGGTGGAGAATTTCAATATAACTTTGAGCATAATTACGATTTTGTTACGATTTATATTGATGCGCCATCTACATTCAACTTTGATTCACTCTTAGATGAAGATAGGTTAGATCAAATCTTCAGAATAGTAATTTTACCTGTAGATTTTATAAATAGTAACAATATTGATGTTGATAATTTTAATGATGTTGTACAGTATGTGCAATAAACTATCTCATTAAAAGCATTAAAGCGGTGAATAATATCATCGCTTTTTTTATGTCTTATATCATGGAACAATAAATTATATTTGTTGAATTAAATCTAAAGTAAATGGAATGTATTTCTGTCTTTGATATGCTGAAAATTGGTGTAGGACCATCGAGTTCTCACACCTTAGGACCTTGGCGTGCTGCTGAACGTTGGATTAAAGAACTTAAAGACAAAAATCGTTTTCATAAGGTCGAAAAAATCAAAGTTGACTTATACGGTTCTTTATCCTTAACAGGGAAAGGGCATGCCACAGACCTTGCTATATTACTTGGTTTAACTGGTGCTGATCCAGAGCGTATTCCTGTGGAAACTATAGATGTTATCATTTCTTCAATTAAGAATACAAATACCTTAATGTTTAACAATGAAAGACCACTACCTTTTGATGTTAAAACAGACTTGAAATTCAATCGAAATTTTTTGCCATTTCATGCCAACGGCATGACCTTTTCGGCATTAATCAATGCACGACATTACAAATCTACCTACTATTCTATTGGTGGCGGTTTTGTAGTACAGGAAGAACGAAAGATTTCTAAGGCCAATAAGATTATTTTTTACTGCACATTCCCTTATCCTGTTTCTTATGGTGATGAACTCCTAAAGTTTTGTAATCAGTTAAATCTTCCCATTTCTGGTGTTGTTTTGGAAAATGAAAAGTCCATACGAGATATTAAAACCATAGATTTTGAGCTTCAACGCATTTGGAATACCATGCTAGAATGTATGTACGTGGGCTGCCACACCGAAGGCACACTTCCTGGTGGACTTAATGTGCGTCGTAGGGCTTATGATATGCATAAAAATTTAATAGGCGATTTTACTTATGAAAGTCCACAAGAATGGTTAAAAACCATTAGAAAAACCGAAGTTAAATTTAGACAAATCCTTAAATGGGTTAGCTGTTTTGCTTTGGCAGTTAATGAAGTTAATGCATCTCTTGGTCGCGTAGTAACTGCACCAACAAATGGAAGTGCTGGTGTGATTCCTGCGGTGTTGATGTACTACATGGTGATTGAAAATCATGAGGCCGACTTTGAGCATGTTAAAAAGTTCTTATTGGTTGCCAGTGAAATTGGTAGTATCTTCAAAAAAGGTGCAACCATAAGTGCCGCAATGGGAGGTTGCCAAGCCGAAATTGGTGTGTCGTCTGCTATGGCTGCTGGTGCACTCTGCGAACTATTAGGTGGCACACCTGAACAAGTATTAGTCGCTGCAGAGATTGCCATGGAGCATCATTTAGGTTTAACTTGCGACCCTATTGGTGGATTGGTACAGATTCCTTGTATAGAGCGTAATTCTATGGGAGCTATAAAAGCGATTAACGCTGCGGAATTGGCTCTAGAGACTGACCCTAAAAACGTAAAAGTACCATTAGATAAAGTGGTTAACACAATGTGGGAAACCGCTAAGGATATGAACACTAAATATAAAGAAACTTCAGAAGGAGGTTTGGCGGTTGGTGTTCATTTGAGTGATTGTTAAGCCCATCCTAACCTTCCTACTTCGACTGCGCTCAGCACAGGCTTCGGAAGGAACTCTAACTCGGATATTTTTTAGAATTTGGAATTTAGTCTTTAGAATTTTCTTGGCATCCTTCTCTTCTTCTCGTATCTACCAGATAAATGATTTTCCACTCGTTATCTTCTTTCATTAATTGGAAGGAATTAACACCGCAATGGCTGAAGTTTCCATTATACCAGAATTCGTAAGGTGTCCATGCATTTGCCATGTTTCCATCTACTTGAATGTTGAAACCAAACAGTTTCTCTTCAAATTTGTTTTCTTTAGGGATACTTGCTATACTCTTTAAAAACTGGCCATATTCGCTTTCGCTTAAAACTGATTGACCTTCCATATTTACTGAGATAGATTGCAATTTTACATCACCTTTTGCCATAGCTTTTAAAGCCGTAGTATCTTGTTTATGAAAGGCTTCAAAAAAATTAACGATAGTAGTTTTTACTTGTTCTGTTTCAGAATCTTGAGCGTTTAGATTACATCCTAAACATAAAATTAAGAGTGGTAATAGTTTTTTCATGATTGATAGTTTTCTTGAAATTAAATATTCGTTTGTATTTCTAGGTTCTAATAAACAAAAGTTTAACAAATCTCTTTATTTTTACAAACACTAATTTTTGAATTACTATGTCTGTCGCCAAAAAAGAATACAAAAGAATCACCGTAAAGACCCTTGTGGACATGAAGTCTAAGGGTGAAAAAATTTCAATGCTTACTGCTTACGACTACACTATGGCAAAAATTGTAGATGGTGCTGGTGTTGATGTCATTTTAGTCGGTGACTCTGCAAGTAATGTTATGGCAGGTCATGAAACCACACTACCCATCACCTTAGACCAAATGATTTATCATGCCTCTTCTGTGGTAAGAGCCATTGAAAGAGCCTTAGTCGTTGTAGATTTGCCATTCGGCACCTACCAAAGTGATCCAAAAGAAGCATTACGTTCTGCCATTAGAATCATGAAGGAATCTGGGGGACATGCTGTAAAACTAGAAGGTGGTAAAGAAATTAAAGATTCTATAAAACGTATTTTAAATGCTGGAATTCCTGTAATGGGTCATTTAGGACTTACACCTCAGTCTATTTATAAATTTGGAACTTATACTGTAAGGGCTAAAGAAGAGCAAGAAGCTCAAGACTTAAGAGAAGATGCTAAAATGCTTGAAAAAGCTGGATGCTTTGCTATTGTTTTGGAAAAGATTCCTGCAGCTTTAGCGAAAGAAGTGGCAGAAAGTGTCAGTATTCCTGTTATTGGTATTGGTGCTGGTGACGGTGTTGATGGACAGGTATTGGTACTTCATGATATGATTGGAATGACACATGAGTTTAACCCAAGATTTCTACGTCGCTATATGAATCTTTACGAAGACATGACCAACGCCATAGGGCAGTATGTTAAGGATGTGAAGACTCAGGATTTTCCTAATGAGAAAGAGCAGTATTAGATTAGACTCATTAGATTGTTAGACTGGTTAGGTTTTTAGATTAGTTTGAATGCTTTTTAATAAATTGATTTTTAATGGCTCATAAATTTAAAGAACTTCAGATTTGGCAAAGAAGTCGTTCGTTTTGCTCAGATGTTTATAAATTGACTTCTGAATTTCCTGAGTCTGAAAAATTTGGTCTAGTTAATCAATTAAGACGAGCTTCTGTTTCTATTCCTTCAAACATTGCCGAAGGTTCTTCTAGATCTTCCAATAAAGATTTTGTAAGATTCTTAACAATGTCAATAGGTTCGGCTTACGAAATAGAAACACAATTATTAATTGCTCATGATTTAAATTTTATCTCAGAACAAGAGCTAAAGCAAGTAACTAATGACTTAAATGAAATTATAAAAATGATTTCAAAATTTAAATCCTCTCTAAAAATCTAACATGTCTAAGGAGTCTAAAAGATCCAACAAATCTAACTTACAAATTCTTTACGAAGACAACCATATCATTGTAGTAAACAAACGAGCTGGTGATATTGTGCAAGGTGATAAAACTGGCGATAAGCCATTAAGTGATGTTGTTAAAGACTATATTAAAGACAAATACAATAAACCAGGTAATGTATATTTAGGAGTTGTACACCGTTTAGACAGACCAACTACCGGAATTGTGCTATTCGCAAAGACCAGCAAAGCCCTACCGCGTTTAAATAAATTATTCGCTGAAAAGAAAACGAAAAAAACCTATTGGGCTTTGATAAAAAACAAACCTCCTAAAGTTCAAGATCGTCTTGTACACTGGCTCAAGAAAAATCCTAAAAACAATAAATCTACTGCCTTTGACACAGAGGTTGAGGATAGCAAAAAAGCTATTTTAAATTATCGAGTTCTTAAAACTCTAGATAATTTTTACTTGCTTGAAATTGATTTAGAAACTGGCAGACATCATCAAATTAGATGTCAATTAACAAAAATTGGCTGCCCAATTAAAGGAGATTTAAAATATGGATTTTCTCGAAGCAACAAAGATGCTAGCATAAGCCTTCATGCCAGACAACTAGAGTTTACACATCCTGTAAAAAAAGAAAAAGTTAGCATTACTGCTCCTTTACCAGAAGATGCTTTATGGCAAGCTTGCGAAGATTAAGCTTTACGATATGGATAGCTTAAGGTAAGTACCGTACCATTATCTGGTTCTGATTTTAAATTAAATTCAGCATTCAAAAGTTCTGCTCGTTTTTTCATGTTGGTCATACCAGATCCTTGTGCTGCACTTTTAACATTAAAGCCAACTCCGTCGTCTTCTACTATAATTTTTAGTTCACTTACGCCATAATCAAGAAGAACTTTTAAAGTTTCTGCTTGTGCATATTTTAAAGTATTCGAGAAAAATTCTTGCAAAATTCTGAATAAAATAATCTCATCTTTTTTGTTCTCAAGTTTATGATTTTCGCCTTCAATATTCAGAGTCGCTTCTATTAATCCTGATTTATTTAAGCGATTGATTTCATTTTCGATAGTAGCTTCAAAACCCATGTTTTGCATCACATCACTGTTTAGAGATTTGGATAAGGCTCTAACTTCAGATAGGCTTTCTTTTAAAGCTTCAGAGGCATTAGCCACTTTAGGTTTAAGATCGTCATTTGCAATTTTAGACACACTGTTCATCTGCATGGTTGCAAAAGCCAATAATTGACCTACATTGTCATGCAACTCTCTTCCAATATTTTTTAAAGTTTCTTCCTGTATTTCCTGTTGAGTTTTTATTAGCTCTTCATCAAACTGCTTTTGCTGCTGAATGTTTTTTAATAATAGTTGGTTTTTTCTCTTCTGAAATGTCAAAAAGAAGACCACAAAAACAATAACAATAGTTAATACAAAAAAGACGACATAAACAATTAGAGCTATCTCCTCTTCGCTTATTCTTTTTTGAATCGAATTGTATATAAAAAAGCAAATGTAAAGCATGAATATAAGAAGATGTTAATAATGAACATGTAAACGTGTCTAAATTGTATGAAACTCTTATTCACTTCATAAAAGTAACTATCAAAAGTGAATAATGGCGCTGTACATAAATAAAATAAAAATAAGCCAGAGCTTATATAAAAAACAGGTATTTTATAAAAAAACAAAATTTTATCACTGCTGAGTAATTGTTTATAAAATAGCATTGTGAAAATGAAAACAATAAAAGTCTCTAAAAAGTAATAATAAGGCAATGATTTTTCAAAAAATGTATCTGTAAAAATAAAGTATAGGACTGTAAAACTTGCATAAATGACTACTGCAAATTTGATAATGGTTTTTGATGATTTTCTATGAATAATTTTTAAGTAAAACTTTGAAAAAATAATTATACTAGCAAACGAATAAATATTGTACAACCAAGTATTAGAACAGATATAACTGTTCTTAAGCCATATAAACCAATTATAATCATAGTTATTACGCAATAAATAGCTATACATCCCAATAGTTTCTATAAAAACTACAAACCATAGATACCAAATGAAAATTTTCATTTGGTTATCCATGGTTTTTAAATAATAATATGTACCTGCAAGAGCAGCAATAAGTTCAACTATATGAATTGCTACTACGTAATACGACATTTATTGAGGATAATTTGCGCTTGGTGGTTCTCCTCCGCTCCCTCTATTAAGACCATCAGCACCTTGCAAATCATTACTTCCACCACCTTGAACTGTTGGCAACATTGAGCCTTCTGAAACAATTTTAGAACCTGTTGGCACAAAAAACATAGTCATTAATCCTGGTCCTTCTTTAGTATCAGGGTATGCACCGGCATATATTCGTAATCCATCTAAAGTATAACCTAAAGAACCTGCTTGCTGTTTTGCATAAGCTATGTAAGACTCAATTTCTTCTATAGAATACCAAGATGATCTGTTATCTGGTGTTTTAATCAAAGAGTCGCTAATAATGGTGTGTCTGCTGTTGTAAGCCTGATCTAGTGCTTCAATTTCTGATGGAGTAATTAATCCATTAGGTTTTGTCATTTCTTCTAAATTTTGATTGGTTGATAAATAATAATACGTTACTGCGATACCAATAACTAATCCTACTAAAAGCAATAATAGTTTTTTCATAATTGTTGAGATTTAATTAATAGTCAAATCTAATGTATTGAAATTATGAAACATATAAAACTATTATTAATTATTTTCTTACAAATTTATTCTTTTAGTCTAAATTTTAATGTATTTCCTGAAGTTTTTTGAGCAATCGTATTCATAGATCTTTCCGTTAACTGTAATATTCTAGGGTATCCTCCAGTTGTCTGGCAATCTCTCATTAAAACTATTAAATTACCGTTTGGTGTTAGCTGTACTGTTCCTGGTAAAACAGGTGAACTCAAGATTGGTTGCAAGTTATTTTCTATTGCTGGCTCTAATTGATAAGCCATTCTATTATTAAGTTTTGTTACTTTAAACTCACCCATTTCCAATTGTCGCCTTTCTTTAACCGAAAGTTTATTAAATTCTGATCCTTTATAGACATCTAGGATGTTAGACTTTAATATTGAATAATCATATTTAACTTTTGAATTAGAATTTTGTAAATTAGAAAAAGGCTGATAAGGTATCAACTCACCTTTCTTAATTATACCATTAGCAGTAATAGGCTTGTATTGGCTTTGGCTTTCTAAAACTACGTTGGTTCTGAAACCACCTTTTATAGCCAAATACGTTCTAAAACCATGCCTTGCATTACTAAAGTGCAAAACATCATCATTCAGAATATTTATAACTTTATGTTGTGCAACATCTTTATCATTGAGTCTCGCATGCATATTAGCACCAGAAAAAACAATTGATGTAGGTTCTAAAAATTGGAATTTACCACCTACCAAAGTCATTTCAATAAGTGCAGCGTGCTCTTCATTTCCCAATAAAGCATTTGCAAACCCACTAGAATAGCCATCCATTGCGCCACTAACAGGAACCCCAAATTCCCTATACCCAAAACGTCCTGTGTCCTGAATTGTTGAATAAAATCCTGCTTCTAGAACTTTAAGCATTCCCCATTGGTTTTAATTGGAAAAGACCATGCTTTATCTGTTCCTCTAAGTTTAAAAAATCAGGTTTTGTGATACTGTAAAATTTTACTGTATCACCAGCACTAAAAACGCATGGAGGATTGGTGTTTGGATTGAAAAAATCAACTGGAGTTTTACCAATAATATGCCATCCACCAGGACTATTTTTTGGATAGATTCCGGTTTGGTTTCCACCTATACCAACAGACCCTTTTTTTATGTTTAAATTAGGTGTAGATTTTCGGTCTAAATGAAGCCTTTTTTCAAGACCTCCCAAATATAAAAACCCGGGTAAAAAGCCAATAAAAAAAATGGTGTAAATTGCCTGAGAATGTAGCTCAATGATTTCAGTTTTAGAAAGCTGTTTTTGTTGTGAAAAATATTCTAAATCAACACCGAAATCATCGTCATAACAAACTGGTATTTTCCATAACTTTGATTTTGAATTTTCTAGATTAGTTTTCTTAAGTTTTAATGATTTTAGCCTTAAAATTTCATCATTGATATTATCAATAGTATAATTATAAATGATTAATATTGAGTTATATGTGTTGATTAATTCAACTTTTTGTTTAATATAAAAATTTTGAATTGTTTTCTTATAACTCAATATACTTTTTAGCATATTTTTATCTATAACAGAAGGCCATTCTATTAAAATGGAATGCTCATTGTAGGGTG
>JAGQZO010000070.1 GCA_020435515.1 Winogradskyella sp.
ATTTCCTTATCTAAACATGTTATTGGGTCGGCTGGTATACTCCCTGAAATTAATGGCACTCTATAAAACACACCTCCATAAATTGGCCCAGTCTGCCCAGTAACAGGGTCTACACCTACTTGATCTGTTAACCCTGTAAAATTAATAGACTGTGTTCCCGAAGCATTAAATGCTATGAATCTAAAGGTTCCTGTAAACCTATTGTTATCTATCTCATTTAATCTTATCTCGCCATATTCTGGATAAACAGGATTAGTGGGATCATTACTCGGTTCTGGATTAAAAGTAGTAGAAAAAACAGTCCCATCGGCCCTCGTGAAACGTGCCTCAATAGTATCGACATCTCCAAAAACGTAAACACCTACAGCAACTGTAGGAATAATTAATTCTAATGTTTCAATATTATTAGTACCGTAAAGCGTTAAAAATCCATTTTCATCAATACTAGCCGAGAAAGCTTTTGCTCTCCAAGACGTTCCATCCAAAGAGCCTTGAAATGCTGGTGAGTTAAATTCAACTTCATCTCCACAGCTAAATACTGATATTAAGATAAGGGTTAAGACTATTATTTTTTTCATTATTAAGCGGAAATTAATCTTTGTTTCAAATATAACGAAACAAGAATTCCAAAAGTATAATATTTTTTTATACTAGGCTTATCTTCAATAACACTTTTGGTTAAAGTGGTAATCTTTCAGTTAAAATGGTTAAAAGACTTGAAAATTAAAAAAATATATTATCTTTGCGCCCTCATTAATAACAGAGGTCGAGAACCTCATTAATTAATTATTATGCCTGTAAAAATTAGATTACAAAGACACGGTAAAAAAGGAAAGCCTTTTTTCTGGATCGTAGCAGCGGATACTCGCGCTAAAAGAGATGGTAAATACTTAGAAAAACTAGGTGCTTACAATCCAAACACAAATCCTGCAACCATTGATCTTGATGTAGATGGAGCTGTAAAATGGTTAGAAAATGGTGCACAACCAACTGATACCGCTAGAGCTATCCTATCTTACAAAGGTGCTTTGTTAAAGAAGCATTTATCTGGTGGTGTTAAAAAAGGAGCTTTAACTGAAGAGCAAGCAGAAGCTAAATTCAATGCTTGGTTAGAGGAAAAAGCATCTAAAATTCAAGCAAAAGCTGATGGTTTATCTAAAGCTAGTGCTGATGCTAAAGCCAAAGCTTTAGAGGCTGAAAAAGCTGTTAATAAAGCTCGTATTGCAGCAGCAGCTCCAGTTGCTGAAGAACCTGCAGAAGAAGTAACGGTTGAAGAAACCAACGCTTCTAACGAAGAAGAATAAAAATTAATTTTTTATACTTTTAAGCCCTGACTAACATGTCAGGGTTTTTTGTTATAAACATATTTAATGAAAAGAGAAGATTGTTTTTATTTAGGCAAGATTGTTAAAAAGTACAGCTTCAAGGGTGAACTTTTAGCAAAACTAGATACTGATGAACCAGAGTTGTACGAAAATTTAAATGCCATATTCATAGACCTTAGAGGAAATCTTGTGCCTTTTTTTATAGAATCTTCTCAACTACACAAGTCTGACTTACTTAGATTAAAATTTGAAGATGTAAATACAGAAGTAGATGCGGACACATTAGTAAAATCAGACCTATATTTACCCCTAGATTTACTTCCCAAATTAGAAGGTAATAAATTTTACTTTCATGAAGTTATTGGGTTTAAAATTACGGACATCAACTTTGGAGAAGTAGGAATTATTAAAGCCATCAACGATTCTACAGCCCAAGCCCTTTTCGAAATAGACAGAAATGGCACTGAAATCTTAATTCCTATGAACAATGAATTTATTATTAAAGTGGATAAACCCAACAAAACCATTGAAGTCAACACACCTGAGGGTTTAATCGATTTATACCTATAACATTATTTGTCATTCTGAACTCCTGTCTGCCGACAGGCAGGTGTTTCAGAATCTTTGTATAAACAAATAGCTCGAGATGCTGAAATGAATTCAGCATGACAACAAAATGAATAAACCTTTTACATTCAAACAATTTTCAATTAACCAAGATCGCTGCGCCATGAAGATTGGCACAGATGGTGTATTGTTAGGTGCTTGGACATCTGTAAAGCATAATCCCTTTAATGTTTTAGATATTGGTGCTGGCACAGGACTCTTAAGTTTAATGATAGCCCAACGCTCTAATGCTGAACAGATTGAGGCTATAGAAATTGATGACGATGCCTTTGAACAGTGTGTTGAAAATTTCGAAAATTCACCTTGGAATGATAGACTTTTTTGTTTTCATGCATCGCTATTGGAATATGTTGAAGCTGTTGATGAAAAATTCGACCTCATTATCTGTAATCCACCTTTTTATTCAGAAGATTATAAAACCCATAGTAAATCTAGAAATTTAGCTCGCTTCAGTGATGCCATGCCAATGGAACATATTGTTTTTGCGGTCATCCATTTTTTATCCAAAAAAGGGCGATTTTCTATTGTTCTTCCACATGGAAAAGAAAAAGAATTTATTGAAGAGGCCAGTCTCATCGGTCTATTCCCCAATCGTATTTTACGAGTAAAGGGGAATGCGGAGTCTGAAATAAAGCGCAGTCTTATTGAGTTTTCATACCAAGAAACAGATATCAATATTTCAGAATTAATTATTGAAACTTCACGAGACAATTACACTCAAGATTACATTAATTTAACCAAAGATTTTTATTTGAAAATGTAATACACTAGTTGGGCAATGAAAACGATTTCGTTACCTTTGTTTTTTTAAAAAATTTAACACACATGAAGCCAGACTTATTCGAAGCTCCTGACTACTACAATTTAGACGAATTACTCTCAGAAGAGCACAGACTTGTACGAGATGCCGCAAGAGAATGGGTAAAGCGTGATGTTTCGCCAATCATTGAAGAAGCGGCACAAAAAGCAGAGTTCCCAACATCAATTATTGGTGGCTTGGCAGAAATTGGCGCTTTTGGGCCGTACATTCCTGAAGAATATGGCGGAGCAGGTTTAGACCAGATTTCTTACGGTTTAATAATGCAAGAAATTGAACGAGGAGATTCTGGTGTACGCAGTACAGCCTCGGTACAATCGTCTTTGGTTATGTACCCAATATGGAAATATGGTAATGAAGAACAACGTCAAAAATACTTACCAAAACTAGCTTCTGGTGAGTGGATGGGTTCTTTTGGTTTAACCGAGCCAGACCATGGAAGTAATCCTGGAGGCATGACTACCAACTACAAAGACATGGGAGACCACTACCTACTCAACGGTGCTAAAATGTGGATTTCAAACGCACCATTTTGTCAAGTGGCTGTAGTTTGGGCAAAAAATGAAGAAGGACGTATTCATGGCTTAATCGTGGAGCGTGGTATGGAAGGCTTTTCTACACCCGAAACACATAACAAATGGTCTCTTAGAGCTTCTGCTACTGGTGAGCTTATTTTTGATAACGTTAAAGTACCAAAAGAAAACTTATTGCCTAATAAATCTGGATTAGGCGCACCATTAGGATGTTTAGATTCTGCACGTTATGGCATTGCTTGGGGAGCTATTGGTGCTGCTATGGACTGTTACGATACTGCCTTGAGATATAGTAAGGAGCGTATTCAGTTTGGTAAGCCAATAGGTCAGTTTCAGTTACAACAAAAGAAGCTTGCTGAAATGATTACTGAAATCACCAAAGCGCAGCTATTAACCTGGAGACTAGGAGTGTTACGTAATGAAGATAAAGCGACCTCTGCTCAAATTTCTATGGCAAAACGAAACAATGTTGATATGGCAATAAATATTGCTCGCGAAGCTAGACAAATACTTGGTGGTATGGGTATAACTGGCGAGTACAGCATAATGCGTCACTCTATGAACTTAGAAAGTGTGATCACTTATGAAGGCACACACGACATCCATTTACTAATCACAGGATTAGATATTACTGGTTTGAATGCTTTTAAATAAAAAACACTTTATTCTAAATATTAAAATGCTTCTCTTTTTTGGGGAGCATTTTTAATTTTTAAGAATGTCATATCTTTACTAATATGAAGAAGTTGGTAATCTACCTATGTTTTATTATTAGTGCATTTGGCTGCAATTCAAATGATGATGTTTCTCCAAGAGTGCCTCAAACCTATTCTATTTTATCATTAGGTGACAGTTATACCATTGGGCAAAGCGTATGCGAAACCTGTCGTTTCCCAGAACAATTAAAAGACAGTTTAACCGACCGATTTCGAGAAGACGATAATTTTAATATTCAGGTTATTGCCCAAACAGGATGGACAACTACAAGTCTTATTAACAACATTAATTCAGAAAATCCAGCCAACACTTATGACTTAGTAACTTTACTAATTGGTGTCAATAACCAATATCAAAACAAGCCTTTTTCTTTATATGAAGGTGAATTTCCTCTATTAGCTGATAAGGCCATCGAGCTAGCTCGAGGCAACGTCAATAGCGTCATTGTTATTTCAATTCCAGATTATGCATTTACACCTTTTGGCCAGGGTTTTGGATTTTCGCCAACAATTTCAGAAGAAATTGACCAATACAATAGTTTTGCAGAAAACTACTGTAATGCTAACGGAATTACTTTCATCAACATTACCGATATTACTCGTCAAGGATTAGCAAATCCTAATTTGGTAGCCTCTGATGGTTTACACCCATCTGAATTAGCCTATTCATTATTTGTAGAACGACTACTTCCTTTAGCTATTGAAAAAATCCAATAAGTTTTACTACTTTAGATAAAAGCTTACCCATGTCATCTAAATCGAGATTAGATCGCGCTTATAAAAATGCACATCGCATCACGTTTGATGATGCTTCTAAGTTTATTCTATTTAGTGATTGCCATCGTGGTGATAATAGTTTTGCTGATGATTTTGCCAACAACAGAAACATTTATTTTCATGCATTAAAGCATTATTATACCGAAGGGTTTAGTTATTGTGAACTAGGTGATGGTGATGAACTTTGGGAAAATCTTTCGTTTGAGTCCATTCTTAATGCCCACAAAAATGTCTATATGCTAATGAAACAGTTTCATGATGAAGGCAAATTGCACATGATTTGGGGAAATCATGATATGGTGTACAGAGACCCAAAATATGTAGAAAAACATTTATCCACCTATTTTGATCCAAAAGTTGGTGAAAATGTAGAATTGTTTTGCGACATAAAATATCATGAAGGTATTATTTTAAAGCATTCTGAAACAGGACAAGAGTTGTTTTTATGCCACGGACACCAAGCTGATTGGTGGAATTATATTTTTTGGAGATGGAGCCGTTTTTTGGTTCGCATACTTTGGAAACCTTTAAATGTTATGGGTATCGCTGATCCTACAAGTCCTGCTAAAAACTACAAAGAACTCATAAAAGTAGAACGAAGAACTAAAAAGTGGATTGTTGAAAACAATAATTTAGTAACTATCGTAGGACATACGCATAGACCACGTTTTCCTGAACCAGGCGATATTGCCTTTTTTAATGATGGTAGCTGTGTTCATCCTAGAAGTATAACTGGTCTGGAAATTGAAAACGGGAAAATTTCTCTTGTAAAATGGCAAATAGCAACTACAGATGATGGTACTTTAAAAATTGTAAGAGTTTTGCTTGAAGGACCTACACCATTAATTGATTATAAGACAGAATAAAATTATAATCTCTCTCTTCAATTAAGACTCTGGTGCCAACTCCACCTCCAAGCCTTCCAATTCTGGTGTAATTGGTATTTGGCAACCTAATCTGGAATTTTCTTTTACATAAAATGCTTCAGAAAGCATGGCTTCTTCATCGTCTTGCATTTTTGGCAGTTCCGTATCACTAAGTACATAACACTGACATGATGCACACATGGCCATGCCACCGCATACACCAATGGTGCCCTCTGGAGCAAGCTCATAAGAACGTATAACCTCCATAAGGTTCATGGCCATATCCGTTGGTGCTTCAATCTTATGAGTTACACCATCACGATCAATAATCGTTATATTTACATCTTGATTTTCCAAAATAAGTCTACTCAATAGCCTTTACAACAGCCTTTGGTGCTTCTTTGCGCGTACCATCAAAACCATCGACGCCACTAACTGTTGTGTATTTTAAAACATATCTTTTCCCTGGATTTATGATCTGATATGCAGCTTGGCACATCAATGTTGCCTCGTGGAAACCACAAAGAATTAGTTTTAATTTACCAGGATAGGTATTAACATCTCCAATAGCAAAAATACCAGGAATATTAGTTTGATAATCTAAAGCGTTGTTCACCACAATGGCATTTTTCTCTATTTCTAAGCCCCAATCGGCAATTGGCCCTAACTTGGGTGATAAACCAAATAATGGTATAAAATGATCACATTCTTTTTTGAAAACTTTGGTTTCTTGTTTAATGACGACACTTTCTAGTTCTTGTTCACCCTCTAGCCCAATAACTTCAGCAGGAGTAATTAAGTTAATCTTACTAGCAGATTTTAATTCTTGTAACTTTTCAACCGAATCTAAATGACCTCTAAACTCGTTTCTTCTATGAATCAATGTTACTTCTGATGCTACATCTGCCAAAAATATACTCCAATCTAAAGCAGAGTCTCCACCACCAGCAATCACAACTTTTTTACCACGATACATCTCTGGCTCTTTTATCATATACTCTACCCCTTTATCTTCGTAGTCAGCAATATTATCTATAAGTGGTTTTCTGGGCTCGAAACTTCCTAGTCCTCCAGCAATGGCTACAACAGGCGCTTTGTGTTTAGTTCCTTTATTGGTTGTGACTATGAAAGAGCCATCTTCTTGTTTTTCAATAGTTTCTGCTCGCTCACCCAATGTAAAGCCAGGTTCAAACTGCTTACATTGTTCCATTAATTTATCGGTTAAATCACCTGCTAAAATTTCTGGATAAGCAGGAATATCATAAATAGGTTTTTTGGGATAAATTTCTGAACATTGACCACCAGGTTGCGGTAGTGCATCAATAAGATGACATTTTAGTTTTAATAGTCCAGCTTCAAAAACTGTAAACAATCCTGTTGGTCCGGCACCAATAATAAGTATATCTGTTGTAATCATGTTATTATAGAATTGGAGACAAATTTACCAATGTAACATAAAGTGGAATGTGACAATTGTCACACTTTCTATTCTACATTGATAACACGTTCTATTTGCGGAGCGTATTTCTTTATTGTCATTTCTACTCCAGACTTTAAAGTCATTTGATTAACACTACAAGATGTACATGCACCAACTAATTGCACTTTTACCAGTTTACCATCATCTATGGATAATAAATTGATATCTCCTCCATCGCTTTGCAAAAAAGGACGAATCTCGTCTAATGCTTTTTCTACATTTAATTTAAGTTCTTCTGAGCTCATGTACTATTTCTTTACAGCAGAACATCCTGCCATTGTTGTAATTTTTATTGCTTCTGTTGCTGGTAAATTTTCATTTCTATTGACAACTTCTTGCACTACATTTCTTGTTATCTCTTCAAACGCTTCTTCTATTGGTGTTGCTGTTTGTAAAGCAGCAGGTCTACCAACATCACCTGCTTCACGTATGCTCTGTACAAGAGGCACTTCACCTAAAAACGGAACTTCTAAATCTTCCGCTAGATTCTTGGCTCCCTCTTGACCAAAAATATAATACTTGTTATCTGGCAACTCGGCTGGTGTAAAATACGCCATATTTTCAATGATCCCTAACACAGGCACATTGATACTGTCTTGTTGAAACATAGCAACACCTTTTTTAGCATCGGCTAAAGCTACATTTTGAGGTGTACTAACCACTACAGAACCTGTAATTGGAAGCGCTTGCATAATGCTTAAATGAATATCTCCAGTACCTGGTGGTAAGTCTAACAATAGAAAATCTAATTCGCCCCAAGCGGCATCAAATATCATTTGGTTTAACGCTTTTGAAGCCATAGGACCTCTCCATATCACTGCCTGATCTGGTTTAGTAAAGAATCCTATGGATAATACTTTAACACCATAATTTTCGATGGGCTTCATTTTAGATTTACCATCTACATTTACCGATAATGGTCTTTCATTGGGTACATCGAACATGATAGGAATAGATGGCCCGTATATATCGGCATCTAGAACACCTACCTTAAAGCCCATTTTAGCCAAAGTAACGGCCAAATTTGCTGTAACTGTAGATTTTCCAACGCCACCTTTTCCTGAGGCTACAGCAACTATATTTTGAATTCCTGGAATTGGTTTTCCTTTGATTTCGTTAGTTTTTGGTTTTGCTGGTACATCAACCTTAACATTCACTTTTATTTTAGCCTTTTCATAAACTTCTTTATGAATAGTTTGCAGTATATCTACTTCGGTCTTTTTCTTGGCTTGAAGACTCGGGTTTTTAATAGTAATATCTACAATTACTTCATCAGCGAAAGTTACCACATTAGTTACCGCACCACTATCCACCATGTTTTCTCCTTCACCAGGAACCGTGATGGTTCTTAGGGCATTTAAAATATCTTGTTTTTTAAGCTTCACTCTTATCTAGATTTATTCTAAATGCAAAGATAATCAATAAAGATAGAAGTATGAAGCGTTAAACTAGAAGTTATTTATGGCTTGATTGAAGAAATAAATATGTAATTATTTGTAAATTTTTGGAAAATTAGGATATAGTTGGATTTTAAGATTCTGAACCACCATTTCGATACTTCGACTGCGCTCAGTACAGGCTAGCTCAGCGTGACAGTTCTGGATGACAGATTAAAGTTCCTTTGAAGGATCCCAAAACAAAGCTTCAAAATTTTGTATTTGGTTATCCATAATCTTAGCACCTTCGTTTTCTAATAATTGTTGCATAAGGTTGGTGCCTTCAAAGTGGTGTTTCCCTGTGAGCAATCCCTTCCTATTGACTACACGGTGTGCTGGCACATCTTTTCCACTAGAATTATTCATGGCGTAACCAACAATTCGTGCACTTTTTGTTGCTCCTAAATATTTTGCAATAGCACCATAACTTGTAACTCTCCCATACGGAATACTCCTTGCTACGTCATACACTTTTTCGAAAAAACCTAAAGTTTCTGGCTTCATTACAATTCTTTCAAAATATTTATAAGGGTAATCAAGGCTACTATACCCGTAATGATACCTATACTGTAGTTCATGCTTTTTTGAGAAGTGATTTTTTTATCTTTTATCTTATCAAAAAAGAAAATATAGAAATATAGCATAACAAATGTACCCATAGCTGCACCTGTAACATAGGTTATAATATTAGTTTTTTCAAAATCCATCCAACCAAATGATGCCAAAGTAATCGTCATATACGCTTGATAAGGAATAGGAAACACATTTAAAGCGGACAATAGCATACCATGAAAAAAACGACTTCTTTTGCTCATAATGTCTTCCTCTTCTAAATTGGTCTCCTTTTGATTTCTTGCTATAACCAAAAAGTAAATGGTTATAAGCACAAAAATTACGAAGGCGACTCGTTGAAGGATCTCTACAATATCTGGCCTATTTGATAAATAGCGAGCAAAAATGGCTGCTACATATGTTTGGATAAATACTACCAAACAAACACCTGAAGAAAAAGTAATACCTCTTCCTGGCCCTTCCTTAAGACTTATCCTTGCAGCTGTCATGTTCAGCAAGCCTGGCGGAATAACACCTATAAGCGCCACAAAAAGTCCGAGGAAGAAAACAACTGTAATACTCAAGCCTTAGTTGATTTTGAATCTAATATACGTAATTGCTTTGTCTTTTTCTAAATACTGATTCTCGTAAAAGGTCTGAATTTTTGTAACCTCTTCTGGGCTACCTTCTAATTTATAGACATTATGATTTGCATATAACACCTCGTAACCTAAGCCATGTAACAATCCTAATGTATAACCATGCATAAACTCGCTATCGGTTTTAAGGTGCATGAGTCCGTTTGGTTTTAGAATTTTTTTATAACGCTCTAAAAACTGAATGTTTGTTAATCTATGCTTGGTTCTTTTATATTTTATCTGTGGATCCGGAAAGGTAATCCATATTTCATCGATTTCATTTTCTTCAAAGGCAAATTCTATTAACTCTATTTGAGTTCTTAAAAAAGCAGCATTATTAATACCTTCTTCTACTGCTGTTTTAGCACCTCGCCAAAATCGAGCTCCTTTTATATCTATACCTATGAAATTTTTGTTTGGGTAACGTTTTGCTAAACCCACAGTATATTCGCCTTTACCACAACCAAGTTCTAACACTAATGGGTTTTCATTTTTAAATACTTCATTTCGCCATTTACCTTTAAGACTATAATTACCATCAATGAGTTCATCTCTGGTAGGTTGAAACACATTATCAAAGGTTTCGTTTTCTTTAAATCTTTTGAGTTTATTTTTACTTCCCACGTTTTTACTGCTTATTAATAATTTGGTAAAATTAAGGAAACATTTTAAGGTATATCTTTGTTTTTTGGTTACAAATTCTAAGTATGAATACCAAGGGTAAAAAACGGATTTTAGTAGCTCCCTTAAATTGGGGTTTAGGACATGCAACACGGTGCATTCCTATTATAAATGCTTTAATAGCAAATCATTTTGAACCTGTAATTGCCAGTGATGGTGAGGCTCTGAGATTATTACAAAAAGAGTTTCCTCAGCTTCAAGCACTTGAGCTTCCTTCATATAATATTACATATTCTAAAAAAGCCAATAGTTTTAAACTAAAGCTTATTAAAGATTCGCCAAGTTTATTAAAAACCATAAAACGAGAAAAAAAAGTTACCGAAAGCCTTATTAAGTCTGAAAACATATCAGGAATTATTTCAGATAACAGATTTGGTGTGAGGCAAAAAAATGTACCATCAGTTTTTATAACACATCAGTTGCGAGTACTTAGCGGAAGTACCACTTGGTTAAGCTCAAAACTTCATCAGAACATCATTTCTAAATTTGATGAATGTTGGGTGCCAGATCATGTAGGGACAAAGAATTTAAGTGGTGATTTAGGGCATATTGAAGGGTATAAATCTTCTATTAAGTATTTAGGTCCTCTGAGCAGATTTGAAAGACAAGATTTGGAAAAAAAATATGATCTTCTTGTGGTTTTATCTGGTCCAGAACCGCAACGTTCGTTTTTAGAAGTGAAGCTTTTGGACGAATTACAATCTTTTAATGGTGAAGTCTGTTTTGTAAAAGGTCTTATAGAAAATGAACAGCGCAAAATAATTAGCAATCATATTACTACCTACAATTTTATGACAAGCCAAGAGCTTGAAAAGGCTCTTAATGAAAGTGAACTTGTTTTAAGTAGATCCGGTTACACCTCTATAATGGATTATGCGAAGCTTGAAAAAAAAGCATTTTTAATACCAACACCAGGACAGTTTGAACAAGAATACTTAGCAAAGAAATTTGAAGATGAAAAAGTAGCGCCCACCTGTAAACAAAAAGACTTTAAAATTGATATGCTAAATGATATTGAGAATTATTCAGGATTTAAGTATTTACAGTACGACCTGAATTACAAAAAATTATTCAGCCTTTTCCAAGGTAAATGAAAACTCACTACCTACTCCCAACTCACTTTCTACATACATCCTTTCTTCATGAGCTTCTATAATATGCTTTACAATTGACAAACCTAACCCTGAGCCACCTTCTTTCCTAGAACCACTTTTGTCAACTCTGTAGAATCTCTCAAACAAACGAGGCAAATTTTCCTTTTTAATGCCTTCACCATTATCGGTTACACGTATAATTGCTTTGTTCTTTATAAGGTTTTCTATACTTACTTCTGTGGTACCCTTTTTTCTTCCATACTTAATAGAGTTTACAATTAAATTGGTAAGCACTTGCTGAATACGTTCTATATCGGCATAGACATAAATAGGATTGGGATAATCCATATCAAAGGTGAGCGTAATCTCTTTCTTTGCAGCTTTCATTTCAAAAAGTTCAAAAACATTCTGAACGAGTTTTACGATATCAAATTTTTCTTTGTTAAGGCTTAGATCACCGACTTCGAGCTTTGTAATCATATCTAAATCCTTAATGATATAAGTTAAACGTTCTACACCCTTACTTGCTCTACTTAAGTATTTTTTTCTAAGCTTTTCATCTTCAATGCCACCATCTAATAGTGTATCTATATATGCTTGAACTGTAAACAATGGAGTTTTAAGCTCGTGAGACACATTACCAATAAATTCCTTTCTATATTCTTCTCTAACCTTTAGCGTTTCTATTTCAATTTTCTTGTCTCTGGCATATTTATCAATTTCTTTGGTTAATGTACCCATATCTGTTGTTATGGGTTGCCGTCTTAGACTTGTAGACTCCAAAAGCGTTAAGTCATCATATATTTTCTTTACTCTTCTGTAGATGAAGTGCTCTACTCTGTATTGTATGATTGCAAAACATGACGGGAAACAAATTATTGGAAAAAATATAATCTGCCAATTTAATGTATGGTAGTAGTACAAAAAAACACTCGCAAGGAGTGTCGCAAAAAATGTAACATACAATGATGTTCTTATAGCGAACTTATATGTTTTTTTTAGATTTTTTTTCTGCATTAGTCTACAAACTTGTAACCAACGCCTTTAACGGTTTTAAAAGATTTGTCTCCTATCTTTTCGCGAAGTTTTCTTATATGTACATCTATGGTTCTTCCACCAACAACAACTTCATTACCCCAAACTTTGTCTAAAATCTCTTCGCGCTTAAAAACTTTACCAGGCTTAGTTGCTAGCAAAGATAATAATTCAAACTCTTTTCTTGGCAGAATAATTTCTTCACCATTTTTTGTAATCTTATACTCTTCCCTATTGATTATTAAGTCTCCTATCTTAACAGATTCGTTTGGATTATCTGTATCCTTAAGTCTTCTTAATAAGGCCTTTACTTTACTAACCAATACTTTTGGTTTTATTGGTTTTGTAATATAATCGTCTGCACCAGCATCAAAACCTGCAACCTGAGAATAATCTTCTCCTCTAGCCGTTAAAAACGTAATGATAGTATTGTTTAGTTTAGAATCTTGACGAATACGCTCGCAGGCTTCTATACCGTCCATTTCAGGCATCATAACATCTAAAATGATTAAATGTGGTTTGTGCTTCTTAGCTTTTTCAACAGCTTCTACACCGTTTTCACCTGTTATTACTTGGTAACCTTCTGCAGATAAATTATAACCTACAATTTCTAAGATATCTGGCTCATCATCTACCAAGAGTATCTTAATATCCTTTTTTTTCACTGTTAAGATAATTTTAAGCTAGCGTAAAGATAAAATATATCTCATTAAGTAAGCATTTAATAGAAATTGATAACAATTCTCTAACATTGAAATTTAATACTATGATTACAAAACAATTACCCAAACACAGATGTTAACTTATTGTAAAAAAGCACATTGTTGATAAAAACACCATCTAAAACTCAGTATTTGTTAGTATATTTGAAGTCTAATTATTTAAAAATCAATTATGAAAAAACTTTACTTTTTACTCTTTACCTTAGTTGGGTTGATGTCTTATGCTCAGACACCGATAATAACTGCCATTGTTGATGGTGATTGTTCAGGAGGTAACCCAAAATTACTAGAGATTTACGCTAGCGGAACAGTTGACTTTTCTCTTTACAGCTTAGAAAACCAAACTAACGCTAGCACAACATGGGGAAATACCCAGGATTTGAGTGCACTAGGAATTGTAACCAACAGCTTTGTTTATATAACAACAACAGGAAGTGAAACTGCTTTAGGCTCTGATTTCCCTTCTATTACATTTACAAATCCTAATGTATTAGCTTCTAACACCATGAATGTTAATGGTGATGACCGCGTTAGAATTATACTAACAGCTGACAGTACTGTCATTGATCAATTTGGTGCTGAAGGCATTGATGGTACTGGTACTACTTGGGAATATCTAGATTCGTACGCTAAAAGAAATAACAATACTGGTCCTGATGGAGGTTTTAATGAAGCTAACTGGACATTTGGTGGTGTTTCTGCTCTTGACACATTAGGTGTTTGTCAAAGTGGACCTGACACTTTTGAAACATTAATTGGAGGTATAGCAACATATACATCTTCTGGTGGAAGTTGTGGAGTATCATTATCTTCTGCAGTTTACAACTGTATGACTAATACTGCTGGTGATAATAATGATGGTGTTACTATTGACATTCCCTACACTGGCTCTGACGCAGGCATTACATCTGTAACTTCAAATACTGCTTCTGTGAGTGGTGACGACCCAGCTGTTACAGCAGGTGGCACTATAACACTATCTGGTTTATCAGAAGGTGACGCTTGGGATGTAACATTAAATGGTGGTGACTGTGATGGTACAACCTTGTCTGGTACTGTTCCTGCTGCACAATGTGACCCAACACCAAA
>JAGQZO010000071.1:0-3951 GCA_020435515.1 Winogradskyella sp.
CTAAAATAGATTTTGAATTATTTATAGCTTGTTGTGCAATATCTTGTCTTGGTAATGCTTTGATTTGCGTATTAATTTCAGTTTCAACTTCATTTATAAAATTCTCTGATGTTGATACTAAAATCACTTGACTGTCAATTCCGTGTTCGGCTTGACTTAATAAATCTGAAGCGACGTAACTTGCATTAGCACTATCATCTGCAACAACCAACAATTCGCTTGGTCCTGCAGGCATATCGATAGCAACACCGTACTTAGTTGCCAATTGTTTCGCAACGGTTACAAATTGGTTTCCTGGACCAAAGATTTTATACACTTGCGGAATTGTTTCAGTTCCAAAAGTTAATCCTGCAATCGCCTGAATACCACCGAATTTTACAATTTTAGTCACACCACAAAGTTGTGCTGCATACAAAATTTCGTTAGCAATCTTACCATCTTTATCTGGTGGTGAACACAATACAATCTCTTTACAACCAGCAATATTTGCAGGGATTGCCAACATTAAAACCGTAGAAAATAAAGGTGCTGTACCAGCAGGAATATAAATACCGACTTTTTGAATGGCACGTTTTTCTTGCCAACACGTAATCCCAACAGAAGTTTCTACACTTACTTTTTCGGTTTTCTGAGCTTTGTGAAACGTTTCAATGTTTTTCTTTGCTTGGTTAATCGCAGCTTTTAGTTCTGAAGATAATTTAGAAGATGCGTCTTCAATCTCTTGTTCTATAACAATATTTGATTGTAAATCTGCACCATCAAACAACTTGGTGTATTTTGAAATTGCAGTATCACCGTTACGTTGTACGTCTTCAAAAATTTGGTTTACTGTACTTTCTATATCGGTAACGCTTTTTGTTGGTCGTTTTAATAGCTCTGACCACGTGTTCTTATTTGGATATTTTATTGTTTTCATTTCTTCTGGATTAATTAGGCTTCGACTGCGCTCAGCCAGACATTAATTTTAAATATTAGATTCCTGCCTGCGCAGGAATGACAGCCTATCACAAAACCATATTTTCAATTGGACATACTAATATGCCTTCTGCTCCATTTGCTTTTAATTCGTCTATAATTTCCCAGAAATCATTTTTATTGATTACGGAATGTAACGAACTCCAACCTTCTTCAGCCAATGGTAAAACGGTTGGGCTTTTCATTCCTGGTAAAATATTTATAATAGCATTCACCTTATTATTTGGTACATTTAATAAGACATAGCGCGAATTTCTAGCTTTTAAAACCGATTTTAATCTAAATTGAAGTTTGTTTAAAACCTCTTGGTTTTCGGATGAAATTTTAGGTGAGACCGCTAGAACAGCTTCTGATTTTAGGATAACTTCAACTTCCTTTAGATTGTTTTTAAATAAAGTACTTCCGCTAGAAACGATATCTACAATCGCATCAGCCAATCCTATGTTTGGTGCAATTTCAACAGAACCATTAATGATGTGCAAATTAGCTTTAACATTGTTCCGGTTAAGAAATTGATTCACTGTGTTTGGATACGATGTTGCGATACGCTTTCCCTCTAAATCTTTAACCGAATTATAGGTTTTTCCTTTTGGAATTGCTATTGAGACTTTACAACTTGAAAAGCCTAATTTTTCTGCAACCACTATATCTTGTCCTTTTTCTACAAGTACGTTTTCACCAATAATAGCTACGTCTACAACGCCATCTTTTAAGTACTGCGGAATATCTCCATTACGTAAATAAAAGACTTCCAAAGGAAAGTTTTTAGCTGAAGCTTTGAGTTGATCTTTACCATTATCGATAGAAATACCAACGTCTTTAAGGATTTTCATAGAATCCTCGTTTAATCGTCCAGATTTTTGAATTGCAATTTTTAGTTTACTCATTTTTCTTTTTAGTTAAAAGTGTTTGAGTAAATCTTTGGTGAAGTTTTTATGACAAAAAAACCGCTTGATTTACTCAAACGGTTTTAAAAATATCTTGGTTTTATTCAACACATTTTCAGCTCGCTTGAGTGCAAGTATGAAAATGATGATGATGTAATTGAATAAAAGTCATTTCTATTTTGTTATTTACAAAGATTGTAAATTAAAATTTACAAATCCAAATATAATAGTTTTAAAATTTTGTTAAGCTTACTGATTTCCCAAAATAATAGGCATTCCGCTTTCACCAGAACCAATGATAACAACTTTACTGTTAGGTGATTCTGCCAGCTTGTTGGTTGCTTCTATACCTTTATCTTGTAGAATTTTATCCGTTAAAGATGCACTTAAAATTTTGTTAGCTTGTGCTTTACCCTCTGCTTCAATAATTTGACGTTCTGCTTCCTTTTCTGCAGTGACTAATCTAAACTCATATTCCAAAGATTCTTGTTCTTGTTTAAGTTTACGCTCAATGGCATCTTTTATCGTTGGTGGTAAAGTGACATCACGCACAAGGATTTCATCAAGAACAATGTATTGATCATCAACGATTTTTTTAGTTTCTTCAAAAATCTCTTTTTGAATGGCGTCTCGTTTACTTGAGTATAACTGCTCTGGTGTATAACGGCCAACTACACTACGCGCAGCAGAACGAATGGTTGGCAGAATAATTCTATTAAGATAGTTCTCACCAATCTCTTGGTGTAATTTACCTAAATTCATTTCATCTGGTTTGTACCAGGCCGAAGCATCCAATTGGATATCCAATCCGTTGGACGACAGCACCTTCATTTTTTCGAAAATTTCTTGACGTCTCACCTCATAGATGTAAACTTTATTCCAAGGTGCAACAATGTGAAATCCTTCTCCTAGAGGCGGTTCATCTGTAACCACACCTCCACCAAACGTTTTATAGAGCACGCCTGCCTCACCAGATCCTATGGTTACAGCAGATTTAGCAATAATTATTATAAATAAAACAATCCCTATTAAGATTGGCAATCCAATTTTTGGTAATTTTTCCATCATTAATATTTTTAAATTAATCCGTTATATTTTCTAATAAACCACTCGGAAAATAAACTTAATGCTATTAAAGCGAGTAAATATTTCCAATCTATCAAAGGTACGATATTTTTGGTGCTTTTTTGGATTGTAGCGTATCTGTCATCTTTTAATAATTCTGAAATTAATTTATCCATCTCAGTATTAAAAACAGCATTACCGTTGCTGTTAATTGCTAAAGCCTGAAGCTTTTCTATATCTGCATTTAAAAATTGCTGTTCTACATTATACTCAAGTACTTCAAAACTGCCAGAAGCTGCGACAGACTCGGTATTGTGCTTAATTGTGAAATCATAGGAGCCAGCAGAAATTCCACTTAGATCAACATTGTAATTTCCATTATTTAAAAGTAGTGGCACTTCTCTTACACTATTATCCTCTTTGTTTTTTAAAACTATAGTTAATGCTCCAGAATTATCAAATTCATAATTCTGATTAAAATATTGTGCGGAAATTATAACATCATCATTGCCGTTGTAGAAAGATCTGTAATCAATATTAATTCGGCTTCGCTTTTTGTTAGAGCTAAGGTATTGTACTAATTTACCAATGAAATTATCAAAATCATTAAAGCTTTCTGTATTTAAGTACGTTTGTGCTCTCCACCTCCAAATTCCCTCACCCGATAGGAGTGCATGCTTTGTGTTTTCAACTTCAAAAGTTGATAGCATAGGTTGGTCCGTATCAATACCATTTACTGATTTATATAAAATAACATCGTTAGGTACAGAAAATTCGATATTCCCAAACTCAGACTGTAATGGTGGATAATCCTCAAAATTCAAATTATCGATAATAAACGTATTGTAATTTCTGTTTAATTTTGGTTGAAAATCCTCAGACTGATTAGTTACCGTTTGTTTATAAGCTGATTGAGAATTATTTAACAAACTGAAACTTGTCGTATTACCGGTTATTGTAAAACTGTTTAATTTTTGATTGGTAATTTCTTTCAATACTGCATTAAAGTTATTGTTTGGTTGAT
>JAGQZO010000071.1:4001-18836 GCA_020435515.1 Winogradskyella sp.
TTAAAATTGAAACACTACGTTGTTCATTACTTTCAATTGCTTTTTTTAATGCCCCTAAATCTGGATGTAAACGTTCTGATACCAAAGCAATATTAGTCTTTTGGTCTATAACTTCTACCCCAAAATTTTTAGAATTATTTACCGTATTCTTTTCTTTATTTAATGGAGTTAATTCTACCCTATAAGTTTTTACACCCACGGTGTTCGCATCTAAAGCTGTTGTTATAAATTCTGATGTTTTAGTAGCATCAAACTCAATCTGTTTTTTATAAATCAACACATCACCTAACCATATTTTTAATTCAGTGCTTATAGTTTCCGTACCATTATAATTAGCTATAATTTCAACAGGAAATCTATTTTTTAGAAACACGTAACGGTTAACATTAAGCTGTTTAATACTTAAATCTGTGTAAACAGTGGAGTCACCTAAGATTACTGTGTAAATGGGTTGATTAACAGAATTTGAAATAAAGCTATAGTCTGCACCATAAGTTTGATTTCCATCACTTAACAATACGACTGGCGCAACTTGATCTGAGTATATCTCCCCTATTTGCTTTAGCGCATTGGAAATGTTTGATTGTTGCTCGGAAAAGCCTAGAGAATCGATTGGATTTAAAGATTTTCCAAAACTGAATGTTTCAATATTAAATCGTTTCTGGATTTCAGAATTATCACTTAGTAACTTCAAAGCATCTTCTGCATTTTTATCTTGTTCTAAATAAGTAATAGATTCTGAATTATCGACAGCAACAACCAATGTTGGCTTTTCGTCATAATAAGTATTAGATTCAAACTTTGGATTAATAATCAAAAGAAGAATACTAAATACAGAAACTGTTCTTAAAGTAGTTAATACAGCTCTAAGTCTATTATTAAGCTTTGACTTATAAAAATATTGAAACAGCGCTAATAAAAGCGCTGTTATAAATGCTAGAATAATATAAAACACACTGCTTTCTGCCAACGTTTTATTGTTTCACGTTAATAATATCAAACGAGTCTAAAAAGAAGTTAAGATTTTTAGTGTTCACGGTACCTTCCATAGCAATCACCTGTGTTACATACATAACATTATCAACTAAGTAGGCATTCATAAACAATTCCACACCAGTAGTTTTAATCTTTATTTTTCTTCCAGGATATCCATTCAGAATAATATTTTCGTCTGATTCTAAAGTTCCACTTACGTTACTTACTGCACCATTTACAGCACCATCAAGAACAGATTTTATTTTTTCTTCAGACATATTTGAAAATTGCTCTTCAGGATAGTCACTTCTAATGACACCATAATAAACATTATCTCCTGCTGTAGAGGAAGAATATGCTATCATATGCATATCTAATTCTCCAACAGCTGTTTGAATTTGCTCAACTGTTTTCTCTGGAGTACCAGGAAATTCAGCTACAAAAGCAAGGTCTTCGGATTTGTATTTCTCCCAATCTTGGGCAGTTATTGTAGTTGCACAAATAAATAGAAAGATGGATGTTATTAATAGTTTCATATTATATGATTTAAATCTAACAGATGTTTATGTTAACATTCCTCCATCTACATTTAGAGTTTGTCCTGTAACATATGCACTCATATCACTTGCAAGAAAAACACAAGCGTTTGCAATATCTTCGGGAGTTCCTCCACGTTTTAATGGAATTGCTTCTCTCCATCCCTTTACAGTGTTTTCATCTAATTTAGCTGTCATTTCAGTTTCTATAAAACCAGGTGCTATAACGTTGCTTCTTATGTTTCTAGATCCTAATTCTAGCGCTACTGATTTAGAAAAACCAATGATACCAGCTTTAGAAGCTGCGTAGTTGGTCTGACCTGCATTACCTTTTACACCAACAACAGAACTCATGTTAATGATTGAGCCCTTACGCTGTTTAAGCATTGTTCTTTGAACAGCTTTAGTCATATTGAATACAGATTTTAAGTTGACTTCGATAACTTTATCAAAATCCTCTTCACCCATACGCATTAATAAATTATCTTTTGTAATGCCTGCATTATTTACCAATATGTCAATGGAGCCAAATTCAGCCAAAACATCATCTGCCAACTTTTGTGCTTCATCAAAACTTGCCGCATTACTTTGGTAACCCTTAGCTTTTACACCCTTATCCTTAAGTTCTTTTTCTAATTCGTTTGCAGCTTCAACTGACGAGCTGTATGTGAATGCTACGTTAGCACCATGATCTGCAAAAATTTCAGCAATACCTCTACCGATACCTCTACTAGCACCTGTTATTATAGCTGTTTTACCTTCTAATAATTTCATATTTATTATTATTGATTAGTTATGTTTACTTTGTTTGATGACTTTCAAAGATAGTAATTACAAATTGCATCAAATAAAAAAACCTCACAACATTTTGTAAGGTTTTTAACAGTTTATTGGAAAGTAATTAGCCTAAAACTTCAGCTACTTTCTTCCCTATTTCAGCAGGTGAATCCACTACATGAATTCCACATGCTCTCATAATTTTCTTTTTTGCCTGTGCAGTATCATCACTACCACCAACAATAGCACCAGCATGTCCCATAGTACGACCAGCAGGTGCTGTTTCTCCAGCTATAAATCCTACGATAGGTTTTTTACTTCCACTTGCTTTGTACCAATTAGCAGCATCAGCTTCTAATTGCCCACCTATTTCACCAATCATTACTACAGCCTCTGTTTCTGGATCATTAATTAAAAGCTCAACAGCTTCTTTTGTAGTGGTACCGATTATTGGATCTCCACCAATACCAATAGCAGTGGTAATACCTAAACCTTGTTTTACAACTTGGTCTGCAGCTTCGTATGTTAAAGTACCAGACTTAGACACAATACCAACTTTACCAGATTTAAAAACAAATCCTGGCATAATACCAACTTTAGCCTCGCCTGGTGTAATAACACCTGGGCAGTTAGGGCCAATTAACCTACAATCTTTATCTTTAATGTAATCAGCAGCTTTTACCATATCTGCAACAGGAATACCCTCAGTAATTGTAATAATAACTTTGATTCCGGCATCAGCAGCTTCCATAATAGCATCAGCAGCAAAAGCTGGTGGAACAAAAATAATGGTTGTGTCTGCCCCTGCTTTTTCAACGGCTTCAGCAACTGTATTGAAAACTGGTTTGCCAAGGTGTTCTTGACCACCTTTTCCAGGAGTTACGCCGCCTACTACATTTGTACCATATTCGATCATTTGACCTGCATGAAAAGTACCTTCACTACCTGTAAAACCTTGAACAATGATTTTAGAATCTTTATTTACTAAAACGCTCATTTGATATTGTTATTTTTAAGTTTTTATAATTTTTTGCTGCACAAAAATAAGTCTTTTAAAACGTATATGCGAACCCTTTTTATTTTTTCTAAAGGGAATTATAAATCTTTTAATTTTTCGAGAATTTCTGGAATTTTTTTGATAGAAGCTATCTCTTTATATTTAGCTCTAAAATCATCTGCTGGTATACCAAAATAGCTCTTATGACCTTCTAAAGATTTGCTGACACCAGCCTTTGCAGAAATCACGGCTTTTGTTCCAATAGTAACTCCACTAGTTATACCAACTTGCCCCCAAATTGTAACTTCATCTTCAACGACTGTACAACCAGCAATACCAACATGAGAAGCAATTAAACACTTTTTACCAATCACAGTATCATGACCGATTTGAACTTGATTATCTATCTTAGTCCCTTCTTTTATAGTTGTATCTCCAGTTACTCCTTTGTCTATGGTGCAACCTGCGCCTATATCCACGTTGTTTTCAATGACTACGCGACCACCAGATATCAATTGATCAAAACCCTCAGGTCTTTTTTTGTAATAAAATGCGCTTCCACCCAAAACAGTATTAGCATGTATGATAACATTATCTCCAATAACAGTATCGTCATAAATGCTTACATTAGAATGAATAACACAATTTTTTCCGATAGTAACATTATGTCCTATAAAACAGTTTGGCTGAATAATAGTACTCTCACCTATTTTGGCATCTTCAGCTATTGAAACATTTGCTGATTTAAACGGCTTAAAATGAAGTGTCAATTTGTTAAAATCTCTGAATGGATCATTTGAGATTAATAGTGCTTTACCCTCAGGACAATCTACTTCTTTGTTTATCAATACGATGGTTGCTGCTGATTGAAGTGCTTTATCATAATATTTTGGGTGATCTACAAAAACAATATCACCAGGCTCTACAACATGTATTTCATTCATTCCTAAAACAGGAAAATCATCTGCCCCAACATATTCAGTACCAATTAAATTGGCGATTTCTTTAAGAGTTTGTGGTTTTGGAAACTTCATTTTCAGTTACAGTTTTCAGTCACAGTTTTCAGTCTGCAAACTGCGACTGCTACTGTATACAGGGTTCTACTCTTTAATACGTTCTTTGTAAGTTCCTTTTTCTGTTTCAATCTTAATTTTATCTCCTTCATTAATGAACAAAGGAACATTTACAGTTGCTCCAGTTTCTACAGTAGCAGGTTTTGTTGCGTTTGTAGCCGTATTCCCTTTTACACCTGGCTCAGTATGTGTTACTTCTAAAATAACAGTTGCTGGCATATCTACCGATAACGGCATATTGTCCTCAGTATTAATTTGAATGGTTACAATTTCACCTTCTTTCATTAAATCTGGTCTATCTAATGCACCTTCAGTTAATTGGATTTGAGTATAATCTGCTTCATTCATAAAGTGATAGTGTTCACCATCGTTGTACAAATACTGAAATTTATGTGTTTCTACTCGTACGTCTTCAATTTTATGCCCTGCAGAAAAGGTGTTATCAATCACTTTTCCGGTAGTAACACTTTTAAGCTTTGTTCTAACAAAAGCAGGTCCTTTACCTGGCTTTACGTGTAAAAACTCAATGATTTTATAGATGTCGTGATTATATCTGATACATAATCCATTGCGAATATCTGATGTGCTTGCCATTATTTAATTTTATTCTTTGTTTATTAATTTGATTTAAAATAGCCTTTCATTATTCCTCGGTGAGAATTCTTTATAAATTGAAGAATTTCATCCCTTTCTGGTGTAGCTTCCATTTCGGCTTCGATAATCTCTGAAGCTTGAGTGTTATTATAATTTTTCTGATATAGAATTCTGTATATATCTTGAATCTCTCTAATTTTTTCTGATGAGAAACCTCTTCTTCTAAGTCCTACAGAATTTATACCAACATACGAAAGTGGCTCGCGAGCAGCTTTTACGTATGGTGGAACATCTTTTCTAACTAAAGAGCCTCCTGTAACAAAAGCATGATTTCCAACAGAAGCAAATTGATGCACAGCAACCATACCTGCCAATACAACGTTATCGCCTATATTTACATGACCTGCTAAAGTAGTATTATTGGAAAAAATACAGTAATTGCCAACTATACAATCATGGGCAATATGACTGTAAGCCATGATTAAACAATTATTACCAATTACGGTTTTCATTTTATCTGACGTACCTCTATTGATAGTAACGCATTCTCTAATAGTTACGTTATCCCCAATTTCTACTGTGGTATCTTCATCATTATATTTTAAATCTTGAGGAATTGCTGAAATAACAGCACCTGGAAAAATATTGCAATTTTTACCAATTCGAGCTCCTTCCATAATGGTAACATTGCTTCCTATCCAAGTTCCTTCCCCAATTTTTACATTATTGTGTATAGTTGTAAAAGGCTCTATCACTACATTCTTTGCGATTTTTGCACCAGGATGTACGTATGCTAAGGGTTGATTCATTTTCTGAATTTTATTTTTGATAAATAGGTGAAAATGTGTTCGCCTATTAACATATTATGAACGATTTGAAAAATAATATTCGCCCGGTTCATTATTTTACTTTTGTTATTTGTGCCATTAACTCGGCTTCTGCACAAAGTTTACCATTGGCATAGGCATAACCTTGCATATGACAAATGCCACGTCTAATAGGTGTAATAAGCTCACATTTAAAAATCAAAGTATCACCAGGTACTACTTTTTGTTTGAACTTAACATTATCCATTTTCATAAAGAAAGTAAGGTAGTTTTCAGGATCTGGAACCGTACTCAATACCAAAATACCGCCTGTTTGTGCCATAGCTTCTACAATGAGTACTCCTGGCATTACTGGTGCTCCAGGAAAATGTCCTTTGAAGAATTCTTCGTTCATAGTGACATTTTTTACACCAATAACGTGATTATCTGTTAACTCATATACCTTATCCAATAATAAAAAAGGCTGCCTATGTGGTAACATGTTCATGATTTGGTTTACGTCCATTAATGGCGCTGAATTCAAATCTATTTGTGGTACATTGTTACGCTTTTCGTTTTTAATAATCTTAGACATTTTTTTTGCAAATTGTGTATTTACAAAATGCCCTGGTTTGTTTGCAATAACCTTTCCTCTAATTCTTGTACCAATTAATGCCAAATCACCAACAACATCAAGTAATTTGTGACGAGCGGCCTCGTTAGGGTGATGCAAGGTTAAGTTGTCTAAAATGCCATTTGATTTTACAGCAATATTGTCTTTGTTAAAGGCTTTACGAAGTTTATCCATAGTTTCTGCAGATAGCTCTTTATCTACATATACTATAGCATTATTCAAGTCTCCACCCTTAATTAAACCATGTTCCAGCAACATTTCTAACTCATGTAAAAAACTGAATGTTCTGGCATCAGCAATTTCGTCTTTAAACTCTGATACAGAATTCATGGTGGCATTTTGTGTACCTAAGACTTTAGTCCCAAAATCTACCATTGTAGTTACCTTATAGGTTTCTGATGGCATCAAAATAATTTCACTTCCAGTAGATTCATCTGCATACGAAACCACTTCTTTTACTTCATATTCTTCTCTGTAAGCCTTTTGCTCTACAATACCAGCCTTTTCTAAAGCCTCAACAAAAAACTTTGAAGAGCCATCCATTATTGGTGGTTCTGAAGCATTCAACTCTATGACAGCGTTATCAATATCTAAACCTACTAGAGCTGCTAATACATGCTCGCAAGTTTGGATGGTAACACCATTTTTTTCTAAGCAGGTTCCACGCTGAGTATTTGTAACATAGTTTGCATCTGCCTCAATCTTTGGATTTCCTTCAAGATCTACTCGCTCAAATAGGTAACCAGAATTTTCAGATCCTGGTTTAAATACTAATGTTACATTAGCTCCCGTATGAAGCCCAACACCTCGAAGTTTTACTTCTTTTTCAATGGTCTTTTGTTTTACTTCTGTTTTAATTATGGCCATTTACTTTCTTTTCAATTTCATTTATATTTTTTACAATCTTAGGTAGATTTTTAAAGTACACATAGGATTTGTTATAATCTCCATAGGTTAGCGCTGGAGAACCTTGCAGAACTTCATTATCCTTAACATGTCTACCTATACCAGACTGTGCTTGAATTTTTACATTATTTCCAATAGAAATATGCCCGACGATGCCTACTTGTCCACCTATTTGACAGTTTTCGCCAATTTTTGTTGAGCCAGCTATACCAGTTTGTGCTGCAATAACGGTATTCTTACCTATTTCTACATTATGAGCTATTTGTATTTGGTTATCAAGTTTTACACCTCTTCTAATAATTGTTGAACCCAATGTAGCTCTATCAATAGTTGTACCAGCACCAATATCTACAAAATCCTCTAATATAACGTTTCCTATTTGAGGTACTTTAGAATACTCTCCTTTTTCGTTTGGTGCAAAACCAAAACCATCTGCACCTATTATAGAGCCAGAATTAATGACACAATTCTTACCGATTATACAATCCGAATAAATTTTGCCACCTGAGAAAATTATAGTGTTATCGCCAACGGTAACATTGTCACCAAGATATGAATTAGGGAATATCTTTACATTATTACCCAACTTTACATTATCACCAATGTATGTAAATGCACCTATATAAATATCATCACCTATTTTAGCTGAATCGGATATAAAACTAGGTTGCTCTATTCCAGTTTTATTTAATTTTATTTGGTTGTAGTATTCTAACAATTTGGTAAAAGCACCATAAGCATCTTCTACTTTAATCAATGTTGTACTTAATGCTTCTTCGGGTACAAAATCTGAATTAACAATGGTTATCGAAGATTTTGTTTTATATATATAAGGTCTATACTTAGGATTAGCCAAAAAGGTTAAAGACCCTTTTGTGCCTTCCTCTATTTTTGCAAGTTTTGACACTTCAATATTTGGATCACCAACTACTGTTCCTTGTAAAATACCTGCGATTTGTTCTGCTGTAAATTTCATGTGTTCTTATCTATTTTTATACAGGTCACATGGAACATTTTTATATAGTTTGGATTCCTTAAGGTCAACTTTTGGATATAAATGTTTCAACTAATTACCTTTAAATTGATTGTTGGTTTCCGCAAAAATAGAAAAAATGTATCACATTTTCTTTTTAGGGTAACACATATAATATTTGGTGACTGGTTTGCTTAGCGCTTTTAAGTTTAATTGATCAGAAACTTTTACGATATCTTTTATTTTACCAGATTTTAATTGAATATTAATATGATGTTTTTTGTTGTGGTAGGCTAAGTTGGTAATTTCACCACTGAAAACAAAGTAATCTGCTTCTTCTTTAGAAATGTTATACCTTTCTACTAATGCTTTATTGTGCATTTGCAGATCTGAAGTCTTAATGGCTTTATCTTTCATTTTAATCTTCAATAAATCCCTATCAATAATCATTTCGCAAAGATTACTTAGCACAAAATCTTTATGATACCTCCACGACTTCATGGCAGAAACAATATCGTAATCATCTAATCTTGCAAAAATTGTTAGCGTTTCAGAGTTAAAACTTTTTCGATTAACTTCTGAAGTTAAAAAAAAGTTTAAAGGCTCACTACAATTTAATTGTTCCCCTTTTTGAACCAGTTCTTTGGCACGTTTTAATATTCTAGTCAATAATTGTTCTGCAACTAAACCTGCTTTGTGCAAATACACTTGCCAATACATGAAACGCCTAGCCACTAAAAACTTTTCTACACTATAAATACCTTTTTCTTCAACAACTAACTCATCTTCAACTACGTTGAGCATGGTAATTAAACGTTCGCTATTAATATTTCCTTCAGCAACACCAGTATAAAAACTATCACGTTTTAGATAATCTGCCCTATCCATGTCTAGTTGGCTAGATATTAGCTCACACATAAACTTTCGATGGTATTCACCTTTGAAAATTGAAATGGCTAACGTTAAACTTCCGTTAAACTCTTCATTGAGCTTTTCCATAAATTGAAGTGAAATTTCTTCGTGAGAAATGTCATTTACAATACTATGCTCCATAGCATGTGAAAATGGGCCATGACCAATATCGTGTAATAAAATGGCGATTAATAATCCATCTTCTTCCTCTTCAGAAATTGTAACTCCTTTAAAACGAAGCACATTGATAGCTTTTTGCATTAAATGCATACTTCCCAAGGCATGATGAAAGCGTGTATGATGAGCGCCTGGATATACCAAATAAGACAAACCCATTTGCGTAATGCGACGTAATCTCTGAAAATATTTGTGTTGAATAAGGTTGAAAATTAACGAATTTGGAATCGTAATAAATCCGTAAATTGGATCGTTAAATATTTTAAGTTTATTAATAGGCTTCAAACTGAACATACATTAAATAGAAAACAAATATACATGAACAACATAAATATTCTCTGGGTAGACGACGAAATTGATTTATTAAAGCCACATATTCTTTTTTTAGAACAAAAACAATACAAGGTAACAACTTGCCAAAGTGGCACAGAAGCTTTAGAGATTATTAATAAAACCAATTTTGACATTGTCTTTTTAGATGAAAATATGCCTGGTCTTACTGGCCTTGAAACTTTAAACGAAATCAAAGAGAAACGCCCTAATCTTCCTGTTGTAATGATTACTAAAAGTGAGGAAGAATATATTATGGAAGAAGCTATAGGCAGCAAAATAGCAGACTATCTAATAAAACCTGTTAATCCCAATCAAATTCTTCTGAGTTTAAAAAAGAATTTAGATCATTCTCGTCTTATTTCTGAAAAAACGACTTCTAATTATCAGCAAGAGTTTAGAAAAATAGCCATGGATTTATCTATGGTAAATTCTTATGAAGAGTGGACAGATTTATATCAAAAACTAATTTATTGGGAGCTTCAACTTGAGGATATTGAAGATGTTGGCATGACTGATATTTTAGAATCGCAAAAAACCGAAGCTAATCTACAATTTGGAAAATTTATTGAAAAGAACTACGAAAATTGGTTTAAACCAAATGCTGATGCTCCAGTAATGTCTCATACACTTTTTAAGGAGAAGGTTGTGCCAGAATTAAGTGATAAGCAACCGATGTTGTTGGTTGTAATTGACAATTTGCGCTACGACCAGTGGAAAGCCTTTGAGCCATTTGTAAACAACTATTACAAAAAAACTTCTGAATTGTCCTTTTTCAGTATTTTACCAACAGCAACTCAGTATGCTAGAAATGCCATATTCTCTGGTTTAATGCCTGCTGATATGGAAAAACTATATCCTCAATATTGGAAAAACGACACAGACGAAGGTGGAAAAAATCTACATGAAGAAGATTTTCTGAGAGAACAAATAAAACGATTGGGACTAAACCATATTAAACATGAATTCCATAAAATTACCAATCTTAAGTCTGGTAAAAAACTAGTTGAAAACTTTAGAGCTTTAAAAAATAACGATTTAAGTGTTGTTGTATACAATTTTGTTGATATGCTCTCCCACTCAAAAACAGAAATGGAAGTTGTGAAAGAGTTGGCTTCTAATGATAAGGCGTATCGTTCATTAACACAAAGCTGGTTTAAAAACTCACCTCTATTAGAGATGATTCAACTGTCTCAACAACTAGGATTTAAATTGATTTTAACTACGGATCATGGGACTATAAATGTTAAAGCACCTTCTAAAGTTATTGGAGACAGAGACACAAGTCTTAATCTCAGATATAAAACAGGTCGAAGTCTTACATACCAAGATAAAGATGTTATGGCAGTAAAAGACCCAAAGTCTGTGCATTTACCTGCTTTGACCATGAGTAGTTCATTTATTTTTGCAAAAGGAGATTTGTTTTTAGCTTATCCTAATAACTATAATCACTACGTAAGCTATTACAGAAACACCTACCAACATGGTGGTGTTTCTTTAGAAGAAATGATTATTCCTTTTGTGGTCTTAGACCCTAAATAAATCCGTTAAAAGCATAAAAATCCGACGAAATGCACTTTTCTCTAGGTTTTTAAAAAATTTATTACTAACATTGTATCGTAAATTAGTAATAGGTTAGCGTGTATAATATTGATTTAACATATCATTTAAATGAAATCAACACTGTTGCTTTAGATGTACTTAAACATTTAAAGTCTAAAGTGATTTTGTTTGATGGAAAGATGGGAGCTGGCAAAACAACATTCATCAATGCCCTTTTAAAGGCAATGAATAGTGATGACGTTGCAACTAGCCCTACATTTTCTATTGTTAATGAATATACATTGCCAAATGATAAAATTTTTCACTTTGATTTCTACAGAATAGAATCTATTGAAGAAGCTTATAATTTTGGTGTAGAAGATTATTTGTACAGTAACAATTGGTTGTTTATAGAATGGCCAGACCGTATAGAAGAATTGCTACCAGAAAATACACAAACCATTACCATTACTAAGATTGACAACAATACAAGATCCCTCAAATTAACTATAAATAAGAAACTTTTAACCGAAAATAACGCTATGACAGAACCGAAATTTTAAACAAATTTCAACTAACATTCTACCGAAAGAGTTATGGAGTTACGGAAAAACCGTAACCAAACCCTCATAATTTCTTGGATTTTAACATCAATTGATTTTTACAACGGTAATCATCGCCATAAATTTGTAGTAATTAATTAATTAAATCCCTTAAATTATGAAAACTAAAAAACTAGTACTAGCAATTGCTATCTTCGGAGGAGTGTTATTTACTGTTCAAGCAACTAACATTATCGACTTAGATGGACAAACTACAACACAAGTTGACACAAGAAAACTTAAAATCCCAACAAACGGATAAAAGAAGTTATAACCGTAGAGTTATTATTGGGAGTATCGTAGCTACAGTCATAGCCGGTACTCCTTTTTTATTTTACATTTATGAGTATGTGCCAGATACACCTACTTGGGAAACTTTTTTTGGAACATATAAAAGTAATCTTTACCAAAGTGCTAATGTTGGTATCTGGGTATTAATGATGAAGTTTGTGCCATTACTATTATCTCTAATATGGTTTTTCACATGTCGCCATTGGTGGTATCATGCGCTTTTAGTGCCAATAATTATGTTCTCTTTCCAATTCTTAAGTTTACTTAATCAAGAAACTCCATTTATAGATGAATTCCATATCATATATTTACTGCCTGTAATGGCTGTAATATTCCCTTCTATTTACTTGATTAGAGCAAAAATGTTTAACCAAATAAATGACGCCGATAAAACCATGGAGGAACTAGAAGAGGAATTTATGATTAAGCCAAAGACCTTTTGGGGTAAGGTTAAGCAATATTTCTAATCAATATTTCACTCCATTAAGATTTAATTTGTAACTTAAAGTTAGATAATTTAGTTCTGCAAGATTGTGTTTTATTATCTTGCAACAACTAAGTCAACTACTAACTTAAATGAGTAAATCTTTATCACCATTTACAAAGGCCCAATTATTACCTCAAGAAGAGACTTTAGAGGTTTTCAAGAAAAAAGGTGAACTTTTTATAGGAATTCCTAAAGAAACCCATTTTCAGGAAAGTCGAGTTTGTTTAACTCCAGATGCTGTTTCAGCCCTTACTGCAAATGGGCACCGTGTTTTATTTGAATCTGGTGCAGGAGAAGGAGCTAACTTTAAAGACAGTGATTATAGCGAAGCTGGTGCGGAAGTTACCAAAGATAAAGCAAAAGTATATTCCTGTCCTATTATTTTAAAAGTTGAACCACCATCTTTAGATGAAATATCCCTTATAAATCCACAAACCATTCTCATTTCTGCACTCCAGATAAAAACACAAAAAAAGACCTATTTTGAAGCCTTAGCCAAAAAACGAATCACGGCTTTAGCATTTGAATACATTAAAGACGAAGATGGTGCTTATCCTGCTGTACGTTCTCTTAGTGAAATTGCTGGTACAGCATCCATTTTAATTGCCTCGGAGTTGCTTTCTAATGTTAATGGCGGCAATGGTTTGATGATGGGCAATATTAATGGTGTGCCACCCACAGAGGTCGTCATACTTGGAGCTGGTACGGTTGGTGAATTTGCTGCTAGGTCTGCAATTGGTCTTGGTGCTAACATAAAAATTTTTGATAGTTCTATTAGTAGATTACGTTGTATTCAAAATAACCTTGGTAGGTCGGTCTATACTTCTACTATGCAGCCCAAGAATATATTAAAAGCATTAAAACGATGTGATGTTGCTATTGGAGCTGTAAGAGGTAATAACCGCTCACCTGTTGTAGTTACAGAAACTATGGTAGAAAACATGAAACCTGGTTCTGTAATTATAGATGTTAGCATTGATATGGGTGGATGTTTTGAAACAAGTGAAATTACCTCCCACGACCATCCTACCTTTGAACACAATGGAGTTATACATTATTGTGTGCCAAATATACCAGCAAGATATTCAAGAACTGCCTCAGTATCAATCAGTAACATTTTCACTCCTTACCTTCTTGAAATTGGTGAGCATGGTGGATTAGAAAATGCCCTACGTTTTGATAGAGGACTAAAAAATGGGTTGTATTTTTACCACGGTATTTTAACTAACAAATCTGTTGCTGAATGGTTTGGTTTGGATTATAATGATGCCAACTTATTAATTTTCTAATTTAACTTATACATGAAATTCACACAACGCTTAGCTTATTATCTGAGTGGCTTTGCTATTGGTCTTATTATATTAATGTTCTTTCTTAATGGCAAAGAGGCTTCTTGCGATTATGGACCAAATGCGAGGACAGTAAAGAATATAAGTTCTAAAACTATCCACTACTCCAACGAGGTTTCAGAGTTTACAGCTAATCATTTCATAGATTCAACAACCATTACAAACCTTATTAGATATGGAAAAGTAGATTTTTCTAAGAGTAATACTGAGTTGGATTCCTGTAAGATTTATCATATTGATAATGTGTACAAAGAAAAAGCGATTGAACTAAGTGTTGAAAATTGCGATTCCATAGCTAAAATATTAGTTATGAGTTATGTTAACGAATAAAATTATAGTTTCATAGTATAAATATCTATACTAAAAATTTAATTTTAATATTTGACCTGTAAACTTAAATCTACCAAAAAATGAAAATACTTGTAACTGGCGCTGCAGGCTTCATTGGCTTTTTCACATCCAAAGTATTGTTAGAAAAAGGACATGAAGTTGTAGGTCTAGACAATATCAATGATTACTACGATGTTAACCTTAAATTTTCAAGATTAGAAGAGTTAGGAATTAGCAGAAGTGATGCCGAAAAGTTCAATAAACTTACTAAAAATTCAAATGATAAATTTTCATTTGTTAGAATGAATCTTGAGGATCGAGAAGCTTTACCAAAACTTTTTGAGCAAGAAAAATTTGATGTAGTTTGTAACCTAGCTGCTCAAGCTGGTGTTAGGTATAGTCTTGAAAACCCAGAAACTTATATAGATTCTAACTTAGTTGGTTTTTTAAACATTCTTGAATGTTGTAGACACAATAAGATTAAACATCTTGTCTATGCAAGTAGCTCTAGTGTTTATGGACTTAACGAAAAAATACCGTTTTC
>JAGQZO010000072.1 GCA_020435515.1 Winogradskyella sp.
TTCATTTCGCCCCAACCTACATTACCAACCATATGGTCAATGAATTTTAAACCTGTTGGTTTAGGGTTGTAATCTGACTCCCATTTTACAAAACCTGGCATAAAGGTGCCTTTGTAGTTTTTACGTTCTACAAACATGTGAACGGTTTCCCCATAGGTGTAAATTCCTGCTCTTACAACCTCACCAAACTCATCGGTTTCAACAGTGGGTTCCATATAGGATTTTGCACCGCGACTCATTGTTTCTTCATAAGACTTACGTGCATCTTCTACCCAAAGCGCTACAACCTTTACACCATCACCATGCTTTACAATATGCTCGTTAATAGGATTTTTAGAATTTAAAGGCGTGGTAAGCACCAATCTTATTTTATCTTGTTTCAAAACATAAGACACAGTGTCTTTGCTTCCTGTTTCTAATCCTTTGTAAGCAAACGACTGAAAGCCAAATGCTGTTTTGTAGAAATGTGCTGCTTGTTTAGCATTACCAACATAAAACTCTACATGATCTGTTCCTAGAAGCGGAAGAAAATCTTGCGCTCCTTCAAATATTTTTTCTAGACCGTACTCTACGGATTTTATTTCTTTAGACATATCTTTTTAGAATAGAGAAGCTAGAATAGAGAAAAAAGATGACTTACAATTTGTTTTGAAAACTCATTGTCATTTTTTGAAACTCTGCTATTTTATCTTCAAGTGATTTTAATTGTTCTTTATTTAAATAATTTCTTTTGTTTGCTATTATTAGTTGTGTTTCAAGTTCGAATGATGAACCTAATGAAATATCTATAAAATGAGAAAATGATTTATCTGTTCTTGAAGAACCTTCTGCAATATTACTTGGAATTGATACTGAACACCTGTTAATTTGAGATGCCAACCCAAATTTTTCTTCATTTGGAAAACTTTCAGTTGCTTTAAAAACATCATCTACAATTTCCATCCCCAAACTCCAAATCTTTAGATTCTTGTAGTTATGTCTTTTCATATGCTCTTTTCTATTCTCTCGTTTCTCATTTCTCAACTACTCCAACCAAGATTTATAATAATCTTCGTCTGCAATTTTCAATGCATCTTCCGTAACCTTTAATGGCTTAAATGTATCCACCATTACAGCTAATTCATCTGTTTTTACTTTACCTATGCTGCGCTCCATGGCACCAGGATGTGGGCCATGAGGAATACCTGCAGGATGTAACGAAATATGACCAGCAGCTATATCATTTCTGCTCATAAAATCCCCATCTACGTAGTACAATACCTCATCACTATCAATATTGCTATGGTTATATGGTGCTGGTACAGCCAATGGATGATAATCGTACAAACGTGGCACAAAACTACATACCACGAAAGCATCAGTTTCAAACGTTTGATGCACTGGTGGCGGTTGATGTACTCGACCTGTTATAGGCTCAAAATCGTGAATTGAAAAGGCATAAGGATAATTGTACCCATCGTAACCAACCACATCAAATGGATGTGATGCATATACCATTTCTATAATTTCGTCTTGCTTTTTTATTTTTATTAGAAAATCGCCAGACTCATTATAAGTTTCCAATTCTTGTGGTTGTCTGAGATCTCGCTCACAAAATGGCGAATGCTCCAATAATTGTCCAAACCAATTTCGGTAACGTTTTGGTGTGTAAATTGGTCTGTAAGATTCTACAATAAATAAACGATTATCTTCGGTATCAAAATCCATTTTATAGATAATGCCTCTTGGCACTAATAAATAATCTCCGTATTTAAAATCTAAATTACCTAACATGGTGCGCAACTTACCTGTGCCTGTGTGAACAAAAATAAGCTCGTCAGCATCTGTGTTTTTATAAAAATAATCTCTTGTAGATTCTTTTGGCGCAGCTAGTATAATGTTACAATCGCTATTGGTTAACACTATTTTTCTACTGTCTAAATAATCGTTTTCTGGTTTTACTTTAAACCCATGAAAACGGTACGATTGCATATTATTAGCTTTAGCAACTTTAGGTGCTACACTGTATTGTTTTCTAATTTCTTTTACTTGAGTTGGTCTTTGCTCATGGTAACTATTGGTTGACATACCATCGAAACCTATAGTGCCAAATAGTTGCTCGTAGTAAAAATCGCCATTGGGTTTCTTAAACTGTGTATGACGCTTTGGTGGAATTTTTCCTAATTTATGATAAAAAGGCATCTTGTTTTTGTTTAATTGTTGATTTGTTATTCGTTTATTCAGTATAAACAAACAACGTTTTAAAGTTACAAAAAATGAAATAATAAGATTCGCTAAATATAGATTCCTTGCCTCACTTCGACTTCGCTCAGTGACCAACGAAGGAATAACAAAATAAATATCACTCTGGGTTCCTTTTGATAAGGAAGTGTAAATGAAGTTTTAAGTTTTCCCAGAATGGTGTCATAGTATTACAAAGTTTATAAATTTTAATTTAAAACCAAAACCCAAGATTAAAAAACCAATAATCTTCACCTGTTTCTGGTGAGTAGGTGTACTTAGCCTCTAAAGGTCCTATGAAGGTCTCTAAAGAATACCCTAGGGCATAGCCTGTGTAATCTGGCGAAGATAGCCAGTTACCTGTCTCAAATAATCCGTTTTCTACATTAGCGTAATTGGCAGCTAAAATTATATGATGCTTTTTTAACCACTCATAATCTAATGTAAAACATGCTTTTACAAAGCTATCACCAGTAATATCCACAAAATCATAGCCATAGAAACTGTAAAAATTATTTATGAAATTATTGGCATAGCCTCCTAACGCAAAACCGAGTGTTGATACAGAACTATCGCCAATTACAAAACCTCCACTTGTTTCGGTCTTAAAAGCCAATTTTTTACTAAAACTAAAGGCATAACCTAAATCTGCCTTGGCTATAGAAAAAGGTTCAAAATCTGAAACAAAGTCTGATGCGTTTAAATACCAGTGAAAATCACCACTAAAATACGCACCACTTTTAGGAAAATCTGGATGGCTATAACTATCATACTTTAACTTTCCGAACACACTAAAATAATCTGTATTATCAAATTCAAAATCGTCTTCTTGATTTTCTGAGAATAATGTTTCTGATGTTATTTTTAATCGTTTATGCTCACCACCCAAACGTAATGAAAAGTCTTTTCTGAAAAGCGTTTGTATATAAATTTGATTCGTGAAATCCTGAAGGGTTACGTCTATTTTATTTAAATCGTCTAAAAGCACAGACCCTTCATCTAAAGCCAATTGTGGATTTATATTTTTAGTAAATTGATTATATCGCGATTTTACACCGAAACTTATATAAAACCCTTTGTCAATAAAATAATCGAAATTGAATCTAGAATTATCACCAAGGATTATATCCAAAGATGCTATATCATTATTAAATAATAATCTTTTTTTGGTAAGATTTCCAAGGATAGCACTTTTATAAAGACCATCGTAATGAATACCTAATTTTAAAAACGTAGTGGCCTCAGACTCTCTTATTTGCCCTTTTAATCTATATTTATTTATACTATCTGTTGGTTCTAATTGATATCTAAAGGTTTCAAAATTATTGGTTGCAATAACATTATTTATTCGCTTTTTAAAGTTTTCATAACTTAAGGTTTCCCCACCTCTCAATTTTAATTTTCCTAATAGATAAGACCTAGTGTACATTTGGTTACCATCTATAGTTATGGATTCAACTTTTATACTATCTGTAATCTTTAAATATGACCTATTGGTACTAGCTCTTTGAGAGTTTTTTATAGTATTTAATGCCTCAATATTATCTCTTGCTGCTGCCTCACCATTAGCGATTATATCTTCACCTTCATCAAAAGAAAGAACCGAAAAATTAGCAATATCTGGCTTAATGTATATATCTGCCAGAGGAGCTTTATTTTTCATAGCGCTAATAGTTCTGAAATTGTTAATCTGTAATAATATTTCAGGTGCGGTCTTTAAAGCTTCTCTATCTCTTAGGTCATCTTGCACATCAACGCCAATGATAATATCCATTCCTTTAGCTCTCAATTCTTCTATAGGAAAATTATTGGTAACACCGCCGTCGATTAAAATTTTGTCACCTATAACAACTGGTTGAAAAATAGAAGGCAGTGCACCACTAGCGGTAACTGCTTCTGCCAGTCTACCTTTATCTAAAACCAAAGACTCTCCTATTTCTATATCGGTTGCCATGCAAAAAAACGGGATTGGTAATTTTTCAAAATCCGTGACGTCATTTACAGGAAGCATTAATTGATATAACAAATTATATACATTTTGGCCTCTTGACAGTCCTGAAGGTAAGTTAATTTTAAAATTGTCGAACGGTAAGTTTACAGCATATTTTTCTTCATTTTCTCGTTCGTAAAAAGACTTTGCCTCCCTTGGAAATTCATCATTTATAAGTTCATCAAAATCCACTGCATTAAACAGATCCTCTAGCTGCTGTCCTGAATATCCAGTAGCATATAAAGAACCTATTATGGCTCCCATACTGGTACCAGCTACATAATCTATTTTAATCCCTAAACTGTCTATTACTTTTAAAGCACCTATGTGCGCAAATCCTTTTGCACCACCACCACTTAGCACTAAACCAACCTTTGGCTCTTCAGTTTCTTGGGCACTGATATTATTACAAAGGAAGATTTGAATTAGCAGAAATGCATATAAGCTAATTTTAAAATAATATGTTAAGGAATTTTTCAACTTATTCTTCGTGATAATAATTATAGACTTTACTTGCGCGAGATACACCAACTACAGCTTCCAACTCATCTAGCTTGGCATTGGCTATGCGTTTAACAGTTTTAAATTTTTTCATTAAATCGATAATGGTTTGTTCACCAATACCAGGAATACTCTCTAAATCTGTAGTTAGCGCACCTTTACTTCTTCTATTTCTATGATGCTCAATACCAAATCGGTGAGCTTCGTTGCGTAGCTGCTGAATAACTTTTAGTGTTTCGCTTTTTTTATCTAAATATAAGGGAATTGGATCATCTGGGTAAAATAATTCTTCTAAACGTTTCGCAATTCCGATAATGGCAATTTTTCCACGTAATCCCAATAACTCAAGACTCTTTAACGCTGATGATAATTGCCCTTTGCCTCCATCTATAATTATGAGTTGTGGTAATGGTTCATCTTCTTCTAATAAACGCTTGTAACGTCTGTGCACCACCTCTTCCATCGAGGCAAAATCATCTGGGCCTTCAACCGTTTTTATATTAAAGTGACGGTAATCTTTCTTACTTGGTTTTCCATTTTTAAAAACCACACAGGCTGCAACCGGATTTGTACCTTGAATATTTGAGTTATCAAAACATTCAATATGTCTTGGCTCTTGTGATAGGCGTAAATCAGCTTTCATCTGTGCCATAATTCTATTGGCATGTCTATCTGGATCTACAATTTTTATTTGCTTCAACTTATCCATTCTGTAGTACTTGGCATTACGTTCAGATAGGTCTAAAATACTTTTTTTGTCACCTAGTTTCGGTACCGTAACCCTAATTCCTTCACCAAGGTCGACTTTAAAAGGCACATAAATTTCTTTAGAATTTGAGTTGAAACGCTGTCTGATTTCTGTAATCGCCAATTCTAGAAGTTCTTGATCAGATTCTTGTAGTTTCTTTTTTAATTCTAACGTGTGCGATCTTATAATAGATCCATAACTCAACTGTAAAAAATTGATATAAGCATACGTTTCGTCACTAACTATAGAAAACACATCTACATTGCTTATCTTAGGATTTACAATGGTAGACTTTGCTTGGTAATTTTCTAATATCTCTAATTTTTCTTTTATTTTCTGAGCATCCTCAAACTGCATAGCTTCAGCATATCGTTTCATTTGAGTTTTGAACTGTTGTAGAGAGTCTTTAAAGTTTCCTTTTAAAATTTCTCGAATGGCAATAATGTTAGAATGGTATTCTTCTTCAGATTCATAGTTTTCACAAGGACCTTTACAATTGCCAAGATGATATTCTAAACACACTTTATATTTACCAGCTTCAATTTTTGCTTCTGACAAATCATAATTACAAGTTCTTAATTGATATAATCCTTTTATGAGACCTAAAAGGGTTTTTACCGTTTTCATACTAGTGTATGGACCAAAATATTCGGAACCATCCTTAATAACTCTTCTAGTAGGAAAAATTCTAGGAAAACGTTCATTTTTTACACAAATCCAAGGATACGATTTGTCATCCTTAAGCATCACATTATACTTTGGCTGATACTTCTTTATAAGATTGTTTTCAAGTAATAACGCGTCATTTTCTGTCTCAACTACAATGTGCTTAATCGACGCTATGTTTTTAACTAAAACCCTTGTCTTTCCATAGTCATGATGTTTGGTAAAGTAGCTGCTTACACGTTTTTTCAAATCTTTAGCCTTTCCTACATAAATCAGCTTGTCGTCTGCATCAAAATATTGATAAACTCCAGGTTGGTGAGGCAGTGTCTTTATTTGTATGTCTAAGGCAGTTTTTGGCATTATTTCAAAGGTAATAATTCGTTAAAGTATTTATGTATTTTGAATTAACTTTATGACTATCTTGCTCCACTTTTTTAAAAACAAATTAACTATGAAAAAAGTTTTGGGACGAGTTGATATAATTGACTTCCCTGAATTACATCTCAGTAATATTGATGTAAAAATAGATACAGGTGCATATACCTCTGCCATTCATTGCTCTAAAATTAGAGAAGAAGATGGCAAACTTTATTGTGTTTTTGAGAGCAAAGGGCATCCAAATTTCAATGGTAAAGCTGTGACTTTTGATAATTACACACTCACCGATGTGAAGAGTAGCAATGGCTATAAAGAAAATCGATACAAAATTAAAACTACCGCAATATTCTTTGGAAAAAGCTATAAGATTAACTTAACTTTAAGCACTAGAGACGATATGAAATTTCCGGTCTTAATAGGCCGTCAATTTTTAAAGCAAAAATTCTTAGTCGATGTAGACCTAGAAAACCAATCCTATAACAATACCTCAAATGAACATAGTCATTCTTTCGCGTAATTCGCAATTGTATTCTACACAGCGTTTAATTGAAGAAGCTGAAAATAGAGGTCATGAAGTAGAGGTTATAGACCCTCTAAAGTGCGATATTATTATAGAAAAAGAGAAACCAACCATTTTTTATAAAGATAGGTATCTAGATTATGTAGATGCTATTATTCCTCGTATTGGTGCCTCAGTAACCTTTTTTGGTTGTGCTGTAGTAAGGCAATTTGAAATGATGAATGTCTTTACAACGGTAACTTCTGATGCTATTATAAGAAGTAGGGATAAGCTGCGTAGTTTTCAACGATTGTCTAAGGCTGGCATTGGTATGCCTAAGACTGTTTTTACAAATTACTCAAGAGATGTTGAAGAAGTACTAGAGCATGTTGGCGGACCTCCTGTAATTATAAAACTACTTGAAGGCACTCAAGGTCTTGGAGTTGTTTTGGCAGAAACTAAAAATGCAGCCGAGTCCGTTTTAGAAGCCTTTAATGGATTACAAGCCAGAGCTTTGGTACAAGAGTTTATTGCAGAAGCAAAAGGTGCAGATTTAAGAGCCTTAATAGTTGATGGACAAGTAGTTGGCGCTATGAAACGTCAAAGCAAAGAAGGTGAATTTAGATCTAATTTGCACAGAGGCGGTAAAGCTAATTTAATTAGACTATCTGATGACGAATTAAAGCTAGCCATAAATGCCGCTAGAGCTCTAAAGCTCCCTGTCTGTGGCGTAGATATGTTGCAATCAGCTAGAGGCCCTCTAATTATGGAAGTTAACTCAACGCCAGGACTAGAAGGTATTGAGGGAGCAACCAAGAAAAACATTGCTAGGGCCATTATTACTTTTATAGAACGTAATCGCAGATAGATGGCCGAAAATGAAGTTCTAAATATACTAGGCAAAAAAGTAGCTTTGGGTCAAAGTGCCAAGGTAAGTTTTAGCGTTGCAAAACTGCATACCCAAAATACTATTGAAGTGCCCGTAATCATAGAACGTTCAAAAAAGCCTGGTCCAACAGTTTTGATTACTGCTGGCATTCATGGTGACGAAGTAAATGGTGTTGAGATTGTTAGGCAAATTATTTCTAAAGGCATAAATAAACCCAAAAAGGGAACTATAATTTGCATTCCGGTAATTAACGTTTTTGGGTTTATACATATGGATAGGGAATTTCCTGATGGTCGCGACCTTAACCGTGTCTTTCCTGGAAGCAAAAATGGGTCTTTAGCCAGTAGAGTAGCTCATAAACTTATGACCGAAATAGTACCTCATGCCGATTTAATCCTAGATTTTCATACAGGAGGTGCCGATAGGTTTAATGCCGCTCAAATCCGTATCACAAAAAACGATGTTATTTTAAATGAGCTAGCCAAAGTGTTTGGTGCACCAATAATCTATTATTCAAAAAATCTCAAGAAATCATTTAGAAATTCTTGTCATAAGCTCGGAATCCCAATGCTTCTTTTTGAAGGAGGAAAGTCATTCAATATAGATAATACCGTAACCAATACAGGCGTTAATGGTGTTAAACGCGTGCTACATCATTTAGGAATGCTAAGCATAAAATTTAAGGCCTCCAAACCAAAAAAAAGCTGTATAAAGATTATAGACAGTAAGTGGATAAGGGCTAGCTACTCGGGCATGTTTAAAGCAACCGTAAACGTTAACACTTTAGTAAAAAAGGGAGATGTCTTAGGTCACATCACAGACCCATACGGTAGTTTTAACCATTTTGTGAAAGCCACCAATAATGGCTATATTTTTAATGTTAACGAATCACCTATTATCTATCAAGGTGATGCTATTTTTCATATTTCTACCAAGCTTGAACAATGACCAAATCAGAGCTTAGAAAAAAATATAAAGCCCTACGAAAAACACTTCAACTTGAACAAATTGAAGATTTAAGCTTAGCTATTTCAAATCAATTATTGCGATTGAACATTTGGGATAAATCGTTCTATCATGTTTTTTTAAGTATTGAAGAGCAAAAGGAAATCAATACTGAATATATTTTGAATATTCTTTCAGGGAAGGATAAAAATATTGTGATTTCAAAAAGTAATTTTGAAGATATATCCATGTCGCATTTCTTACTTACAGACAATACTACAATTAAGAAAAATCACTACAATATTCCTGAACCAGTTGATGGGATAGAAATACAATCTTCGCAAATAGATGTTGTTTTTGTACCGCTTTTGGCTTTTGACAAAACAGGAAACCGAATAGGTTATGGCAAAGGGTTTTATGATCGATTTTTAAGTGAATGCAACCCTGAAACTATTAAAATTGGTTTGTCTTTTTTTGATGCTGAAAAAGAAGTTTTTGAAACAGAGAATAATGACATCAAGCTTGATTATTGTGTAATTCCGAATCAAGTTTTTCAGTTTTAGAACTCTCTCTAAATGCCTTCTTATTAAACAAAATTAAAATACCGATTCCTGTACTTATAGCCATATCTGCAATATTAAAAACAGGGTCAAAAAAAGAAAAGTACTTTCCTCCAATTATTGGAAGCCATTCTGGCAAAACACCACTCCAAATTGGAAAGTGCAACATATCTACAACCTTACCATGAAATACATCCGCATAACCACCTCCTTCTGGTAAAAATCTGGCTACCTGCATGTGACTATCGCTAAACAAAACACCATAAAATACTGAATCTATAATATTACCCAAAGCACCAGCAAAAATTATAGAGATAGCAAAAACTAAGGTTTTTGATTTATACTTTTTTGTAACATCTACTAGCCAAAATCCAATACCTGTAACAGCTACAATTCTAAAAAGAGTTAAAATAAGCTTTGCAGACCTATCTGAAATAAAGGTGAAAAAATCGCTTAGTTTAGTTCCCCAAGCCATGCCGTCGTTTTCGATAAAGTCAATTTTAAACCACGAAAGCACAGTGACTCCATCATTTAGTGCGAAATGTGTTTTAATATAGATTTTACTAATTTGATCAACTAGTAAAATAAGAATGATAATTATTGAGGCTTTCTTTAATGACATAATAAAAAAGCTTTGAATATAATCCAAAGCTTTTGGTTTTATTTATCCAAAATTCTAAAAATAGAATCTCAATTTATTTTTGCATATTTTTAGCTTCGATACTAAGTGTAGCGTGCGGCACTAATTTTAAACGTTCCTTATTAATTAGCTTACCTGTAACACGGCAAATACCGAAGGTTTTGTTTTCTATTCTAATCAAGGCATTTTTTAAATCTCTGATGAATTTTTCTTGTCTAATTGCCAATGCAGAGTTTGCTTCTTTACTCATTGTTTCACTTCCTTCTTCAAAGGCCTTAAATGTTGGAGACGTATCGTCAGTACCATTATTATGGTCATTCATGTAAGCACTTTTTAGTAACTCTAAGTCATGCACTGCCTTGTCAATTTTCTCTTGAATTAGAACTCTGAATTCTTCTAAATCCTTGTCTGAATATCTATTTGTAGTATCTGTTGCCATAGTTTTTAATGTTTTTGTATGAACAATTTGGTATTTACCTCATCGAAAGCAATTTCTATACCATCATTTAAATTGTCCATTAATTGTAATTCTTCGGTTAATGTCTCCGACTTAATATAATCTTCGTTAGAAGCGATTGCTGCTGCAACTTGGGCATCGTTTTGCAGATGTACATCTATGCGGTCAGTAACTTCAAATCCTGAATCTTTACGCAAATTTTGAATACGGTTTACGAGCTCACGTGCAATACCCTCTTTACGCAATTCATCAGTGATTGTAACATCTAAAGCTACCGTTAAAGCACCCTCATTAGCAACAAGCCATCCTTCAATATCTTGAGACGTAATTTCAACATCATCAAGTCCCAAATTAATGCTTTTTCCGTTAATTTCAACATCTAAACTTCCGTTTTGCTCGATTTTTTTGATGTCTTCAGCCGAAAACGCACTTATTGCACTGGCTATCAACTTCATATCCTTACCAAATCGAGGTCCAAGAACTTTAAAATTTGGCTTAATTTGTTTTACCAATATATCTGAAGCATCTTGCAGAAGCTCAATTTCTTTAATATTTACTTCGTGTTTTATCAAATTTGAAACTGCTTCTATCTCTTGTTTCTGCTGCAAATCATCAACAGGAATCATTATTTTTTGAAGTGGTTGGCGCACCTTTATCTTCTCTTTTGCTCTTAACGACAATACCAAAGAAGATATTGTCTG
>JAGQZO010000073.1 GCA_020435515.1 Winogradskyella sp.
GTGGTCTTTCAGACAAAATTTCTTCTACTTTTTCTGCAGATAGTTCTCTCTGCCCTTTTAGAATGGCTTTTGTTTTTTTATGATTAAGATGCTCTTCTACAGTATCAATCATACCAAAAAAAGATGTCTCAGCTGTATTTGGTATATAAGAAAAGACTGTGTTTTTGGTGTCATTATCAATTGCTTTAAGAACTTTAGGCATTAATAACTTTCCAAGTTTCTTTCGTTCTTCATAAATTTCCGCATCACTACCTCTAGAGAAGTATATACGTTCAAATGAACAGGCCTTTCGTTCTAAGGGTTCCAAGATTTTCTTTATCTGAGTGTCACCAGATTTTTTGGTAATAATGGCGTGTCCTGGGTCTAACTCTTTTACATCTTCAAAAGGTACATTAAAAACCGTTTGTATAACAGGGCGCTCTGACGCAACAACAACAACTTCATCATCTTTATAATAATAAGCAGGTCTTATACCAGCAGGATCTCTTAGAACAAATGAATCACCATGACCTAGTAACCCTGCCATGGCATAGCCACCATCCCAATTTTTTGCTGCTCTCTTTAAAATTTTACTAAGCTTTAGACGTTCTGCAATAAGGGGCGAACACTCAATTTTTGAATAGCCCTCCTTTTTAAGGTCTTTGTAGATTTTGCTTACAGCGTCATCTAAGAAATGACCTATTTTTTCCATTACTGTAATTGTATCTGCCTTTTCTTTTGGGTGCTGACCAATATCTACTAGGTTATTGAAGAGTTCATTAACATTGGTCATGTTAAAATTACCTGCCACAATCAGGTTTCTGTGCATCCAATTGTTTTGTCTTAAAAAGGGATGAACACTTTCTACGCTGTTTTTTCCAAACGTTCCATAACGCACATGGCCTAGTAGTAACTCTCCGATATAAGGAATATTCTTTTTTTGTAGCTCAACGCTATCCTTATATTCAGGGTGCTGCGACATCTCACTATTAACACGTGCATTTATTTGGGAAAAAATATCTTGAATGGGTTGTTGGGCAATAGACCTTACCCTGCTTATATAGCGTTCACCAGGTTTGGTATCTAGTTTAATGCTTGCAAAGCCAGCACCATCTTGTCCGCGATTGTGCTGTTTTTCCATCATTAAATACATTTTATTTACACCATAAAACGCACTACCATATTTTTCTTTGTAATATTCTAATGGTTTTAAGAGTCTTACAAGTGCTATACCACACTCGTGTTTTAAAGCGTCACTCATGTTATGTAATAAAAAACGCGCTAAAAATTAAGCGCGTTGGTTTTTAATTTAATTCTATATCAAATTGTGTTAGACTCTTAAACTGGTCTAAACGTTTATATACTTCTTCACTTGTTAAAGTTAGCATTCGCTCTGTACCAAACTTTTCAACACAAAACGAAGCCAAGGTAGAACCATAAATTACGGCTGTTTTTAAGTTTTCAAAAGAGTAATCACCTGTTTTTGCTAAGTAACCAGCAAATCCACCGGCAAATGTATCACCAGCACCTGTAGGATCAAATACTTCTTCTAAAGGTAGTGCCGGTGCAAAAAACACCTTGTCATCATGAAATAATAATGCTCCGTGCTCTCCTTTTTTTATGACTACATATTTTGGTCCCATAGTGTGAATTTTTCGTGCAGCAACCACTAAAGAATATTCACCCGTTAATTGTCTAGCTTCTTCATCATTTATGGTAATGACGTCTATATACTTCATAGTATTGTGTAAGTCCTCTAAAGCACAATCCATCCAAAAATTCATGGTGTCTAAGATGACCATTTTTGGTTTTGTTGTCATTTGGTTCAATACACTCATTTGCGTCAGTGGATGCAAGTTTCCTAACATTACCACTTCGGCATCTGTATAATTTTCGGGAACTTTAGGTTCAAAATCGGCAAGGACGTTCAATTCAGTTGCTAAGGTGTCTCTAGAATTCATATCGTTGTGGTATTTGCCACTCCAAAAGAACGTTTTACCCTCTTTTACTATTTCTATACCAGACACATCAATATTTTTATTAGACATAAGGTCTAAATAGTCTTGCGGAAAATCACCACCAACAACCGAAACCACAGCAGCATCTACATTAAAATTTGAAGCCGCTAAACCAATAAATGTACCAGCTCCGCCAAGGATTTTGTCAGTTTTACCAAAAGGTGTTTCAATAGCATCAAAAGCTACGGTTCCAACAATTACTAATTTACCCATTAAAGTAAGTTTGAATTACCGTGCAAAAGTACATAAAATATATTGCTGATGAAATATACGTAGTAACATCTAAGGTGTAATTATTTTCTACCAAAATCGGCAGGAATTTCTCCCCAAGCTTTAGTTTCCCATTTCACAATAGTTGTTAAATAGCTGTTGGTTTTTAACCATTTCACAGCGCGATCTACAAGTTCAAAAAGCGCTTTGTTTTTTTCGTTACGTTCTAACTTGGAATTACAAGCTTTTTTACGAACCCAACTCATAGCTGTTTTTGAGTCTGTGTAAATAATACGGTCACTATTATGCTGTTTTAAGAATGCTAAACCATGAACAATGGCTAAGAATTCACCAATATTATTGGTGCCTTCTTCAAAAGGCCCTTGAATGAAGAGTTGCTTTTTGGTCTTGGTATCGACACCTCTATATTCCATTTTACCCGGATTTCCAGAAGAAGCAGCATCCACTGCAATAGAATGATAATTAGGTTGTCCTATATTTTTTAGTTGCGCTTCAGAAAGTTCGCTTTTGAAGCTCTTCGATTTTCCTATATAACCCTTAGGCCCGTCTTTGTAGGCTTTTTTTGCAGCTTCAAAAGTTGAAAACGATTTGTACTGAGCTCCTTTAAAATCTTTGATTTGAGCCTTACAGTCGTCCCAAGATTCAAAAACGCCAGTGTTATGACCTTTCCAAACGGTGTAATATTTCTTCTTTTTTTTTGACATTTTTGTCATCCTGAACTTGTTTCAGGATCTAATTATTAACGCTCTACTTAAAAGTTGTTTAATAATCTTTCAACAACCTTCGGAAAATGTTCCATTTCCAATTCATGAATTTTAGCGGCCACGTCTTCGGCAGAATCAGACGGTTTTACATCACATTTTGCTTGAAAAATAATTGCACCCTCGTCATAATTTTCATTGACATAATGAATTGTTATACCAGTTTCAGGCTCTTTATTGTCTACAACCGCATGATGCACATGCATGCCATACATCCCTTTTCCACCATATTTAGGTAGCAAAGCAGGATGAATATTTATAACTTTATTTTCAAACTCATTGAGAATAAATTCAGGAAATTTCCAAAGAAAACCAGCCAAAACGATTAAATCAGGGTTAGATGATCTTAAAATATTGAGCACATCTTCAGACTCGCTGAATGCTATTCTATTAAAAGACAAAGCACTAACATTCAGTTTTTTACACCTTTCTAAAACTTTGGCATGAGGATTGTTAGTCAGTACCTGAATAACAGACGCATTATCGCTGTTTTGAAAAAACTTAATTAAATTTTCAGCATTAGATCCGCTTCCGGACGCAAAAATTACAATACGTTTCATAAATTGGCTATCAATGGGCTATTATTCAGAACAAAAAAAAGAATAATAATTAACAATTAGTAGGTAAAAGATAAAATCTTCAAAGTAATTTTAGTAAATTACAAACACATTTTTAAACTAAAGGTGTGTTTTAAAATAAAGTTTTTTATTTTTGCGAACTAATTAAAACTTAAAATTAAAAAATTATGTCAGACATTGCATCAAGAGTTAAAGCGATTATCGTAGACAAATTAGGAGTTGATGAAAACGAGGTTGTTATAGAAGCTAGCTTCACTAACGATTTAGGAGCAGATTCATTAGACACTGTTGAATTAATCATGGAATTTGAAAAAG
>JAGQZO010000074.1 GCA_020435515.1 Winogradskyella sp.
TCATCCATGATAACGGTGGACAAGTTTACATGGATGGAGCCAACATGAATGCACAGGTTGGTTTAACCAATCCTGGAAATATCGGTGCTGATGTTTGTCACCTCAACTTACACAAAACCTTTGCAATACCTCATGGTGGTGGTGGACCTGGTGTAGGCCCAATTTGTGTTGCAGAACAATTGGTGCCATTCTTACCTGGTAACCCAATTATTAAAACAGGCGGTCATCAGTCTATATCTGCAATTTCAGCTGCACCATTTGGCTCAGCACTAGCATGTATAATTTCTTATGGCTATATTTCTATGCTAGGCGCAAAAGGTCTAAAAGAAGCAACTGAAGCTGCAATTCTTAATGCTAATTATATTAAAGAGCGTTTAGAAGGCTATTACCCAACACTATATACAGGCGAAAACGGTAGAGCTGCACACGAAATGATTATAGACTGTCGTGATTTTAAAGTCAAAGGCATTGAAGTTACTGATATTGCAAAGCGTTTGATGGATTATGGTTTCCACGCACCAACAGTGTCATTCCCAGTGGCTGGTACTATGATGATAGAACCGACAGAAAGTGAAAGTAAAGCTGAAATGGATCGTTTTTGTGATGCCATGATTTCTATTAGAAAAGAAATAGACAATGCGTCTAAAGACGAACCTAATAACGTGCTAAAAAATGCACCACATACACTAGAAATGCTAACTTCAGATGAATGGTTATTACCTTATAGTCGTGAAGCTGCTGCTTTTCCACTAGATTATATTAGAGATAATAAATTCTGGCCAAGCGTGAGACGCGTAGATGATGCTTATGGTGACAGAAACCTAATTTGTAGCTGTGCACCTATTGAAGATTTTATGGAGGCTTAACATCATTATGTGTGAAATTAGAAAAGTGCTCTCTTAGAGCACTTTTTTTATGGTATTTACAAGAAAATCTAGAATAATTAAGAATTTAAAAAAAATATTACTTTTAATAGGCTAATTTATTCTCATGTATTATACTTTGACTAGCTTAGTAAATTAATAGCAATTTTTTTAATTATGGGAATTAAAATCACAGGTACAGGTAGCTATATTCCAAAAAATATAGAAAAAAACGAAGACTTTCATCAACATCAATTTTTGAATGCTGACGGTTCTAAGATAGATTACCCTAATGATGTTATTGTAGAAAAATTTAAAGCCATTACTGGTATTGTTGAGCGTCGTTATGTAGATGACCAACTAGTAGCGTCTGATATTGGCTTCCTTGCTGCACAAAAAGCTATTGATGATGCCAATATCGATGCAGAAACAATTGACTATATTATCTGCGCACACAATTTTGGCGATGTTAGAGCAAACACCATACAAAGTGATATTCTGCCTTGTTTGGCTTCTCGCATAAAGCATAGGCTACGTATTAAAAATCCTAAATGTGTGGCTTATGATATTTTATTTGGCTGCCCAGGTTGGGTAGAAGGTGTTATACAAGCGCAAGCGTTTATTAAAGCAGGTATGGCAAAACGCTGTCTAGTAATTGGTGCGGAAACATTATCTCGTGTGGTAGATAAGCACGATAGAGACTCCATGATCTATTCTGATGGTGCTGGTGCCAGCATTGTAGAAGCTACTGATGATAGTAACAGTGGGATTTTAGCTCATGAATCCGCTTCCTTTACTTATGATGAAGCTTATTATTTATATTTTGGAAATTCTAACAATAAAGCGTTATGTCCAGATACACGCTACATAAAAATGCATGGTCGCAAAATCTATGAATTTGCGCTCACTAATGTAGCACAAGCCATGAAAGATTGTTTAGAAAAAAGTGGTGTAGACATTTCTGAAGTAAAGAAAGTACTGATCCATCAGGCTAACGAAAAAATGGATGAAGCTATTATAAAACGTTTTTATAGGCTTTTTAAAGCCAAGGCTCCAGAAGGTATTATGCCTATGAGCATTCATAAATTAGGAAATAGTTCTGTGGCAACTGTCCCTACCATTTTCGATTTAATAAGAAACAATAAACTCGAAGATCACCAAATCCATAAAGGAGATGTTATTATATTTGCAAGTGTTGGCGCTGGTATGCACATCAACGCTATTGTTTACAGATATTAATAAAAGATTACCGCTGTTGCGGAAATGTAATGTACGAAAAAACATATCCTAACAAGCGATTTAAACTCACACTTCAGTTTTTACGAAAACACATTTCAACATCTGAGACTATTTTAGATTTAGGTGTAAGAAATCCTTTTTCTGAAATTATGATTTCTGAAGGTTATCCTGTTGAAAACACCAAAGGAGAAGACCTTGACGAAGACCGTTCTACAATAGAAAATTCTTCAGCCGATGTTGTTACTGCATTCGAAATTTTTGAACACTTACTCTCTCCTTACGAGGTTTTGAAATCTATTAAGTCTAAAAAACTTGTTATTAGTGTTCCTCTAAGATTATGGTTTGCCTCTGCATACAGAAGTAAAACTGATAAATGGGACAGACATTACCATGAGTTTGAAGATTGGCAACTCGATTGGTTATTAGAAAAAACTGGCTGGAAAATTATAGACCGACAACAATGGACCAATCCTGTAAAAAAATTCGGCATAAGACCTCTTTTGAGACTGTTTACAAATCGGTATTATATTATCTATGCTGAAAGAATTTCCGGATAGAATTCTTTAGATTTGAAATTTAGAATTTAGATATTGAATTTCTACATCGTCATACCAGCTCATAACGAAGAGGCTTTTATTAGCAAAACACTAGAGTCATTAGCAAAGCAAACACTTTTGCCTAAAAAGTTGGTTGTGGTTAATGATAATTCTACTGACAAAACAGAAGCTATAGTTGATGGTTTTTCAAAAATGTATCCTTGGATTTCTCAGGTGATTTCAAAATCATCAGATCAGCATTTACCTGGTTCTAAAATTATAAATGCCTTTTACAAAGGCTTTGAAACTTTAGATGACAACTATGATGTGATTTGTAAGTTTGATGCAGACCTTATTTTTCCGGATGATTATTTAGAAACGCTGGCTAATCATTATAGTAAAAATCCAAAACTTGGTATGGCTTCTGGTTTTTGTTACATAGAAAAAGACAACCAATGGATTCTTGAAAACCTTACCAATAAAGATCATATTAGAGGTGCCTTGAAAGCTTATCGTAAAACCTGTTTTAATCAAATTGGGCAACTAAAACCTTCTATGGGTTGGGATACTGTGGATGAGTTATTAGCAAAATTTCATGGCTGGGACATTATAACAGACGAATCACTTCATGTAAAACACCTGAAACCTACAGGACAATCTTACAACAAGGCTTCTAAATACCTGCAAGGGGAAGCGATGTATAAAATGCGCTATGGTTTTTGGATTACTTTAATTTCTGCTATAAAATTAGCGTCTAAGAAAAGTAGCTTTAGATTATTCAAAGATTATATGGCTGGCTATTTTAAAGCCAAATCTTCAAATACTGAATTTCTGGTTTCTAAAGATGAAGGTAAATTTATTAGAGATTTGCGTTGGAAAGGTATTTTCAGAAAATTTATTTGATGGTTTATCTAATCTAATTGCTTCAGTAATTTTTGAGCTTCATTATTTTTATACAGCTCTTCTGAAACTATCTTTTTCAAAATCACTTTTGATTCCTCTACTCTATTCTGTTTTAAATACAATAAGGCCTTATACCAATAGCCTTTTTGAACATCCAATAAATTACTATTGATTAAGGAATCGAATGTTTCTTGAGCATCATTGTATTGACCCAACTCGGTTTCAGCTATTCCTTTGTAGATCAAAACACTTCCAGAAACATCTTTCAAACTGACTACAGATTTGAATATAAGTAAAGCCTCCTCATACTTTTTGTTTTCGAAAAATTCTTGAGCTTTTGCTAATTGGTTTGATTCATCACTTCTGGAAACAAAAGAAGGCAAGTCATTTAGAGCAATATAATCGTTATATAATTTTTGGTTTGAAATATTCTGGTTAAAAAATAATTGTAACCCCAAGAAAACAACTATAAATGCCGCTGCTAGATAATAAAATAATCTCCTATTACTAATATTTTTTTTTGCATTGAACTCAGAATTGACTTCTGATAGCGTTTTTTTTAACCTCTGTAACTCTTCCTTTTTTAACAAATCACTATAGGCTTCTACTTCTTCGCTGGGTGCTTTAGCAAAATCCCAACCATCTTCACTTAAGGCATTGATCATCTGCTCTTCCAGCTTAAATTTTTCATTAAATGAAGCATCAGTAGACAATCTTTCTAAAAATGATCTCTCTTCATCTTCAGACAAAAGGCCTTTAAAATAATTGTCAATTAAAATATCATCTTCCATGGTCACAACTCTTTTAGTGAACTAAAGCGTTTATCTTTTACTATTAACTCTTTTAGCTTGTTTTTACACTTAAATACGCGCTGCCTGACCACAGTCTCCGAATTATAATCAAACTTTTTCATGATATCGGCATAAGACATTTTGGCAAAGAATAGTTTTAAAATTTGTTTACAATTATCAGAAATACGTTCTAAATTCTCTGTAAACAATTCCCACCGCTTTTGCTCCAAAACCGCTAATGCAATATCTTCATTATCATCTTTAGGTTCAATAAAGCTATGTTTTGTTACCTTATTTTTAGATTTATTTAATTCCCTGCGCCAAAGATTTTTGCAAACCGTAAACAAATAAGCTTCAAAACTGGAGTTAATGATAAATTTTTCTTTTTTGTAGCGTACTGCTAATTGCAAAAGTGCTTTTTGAAAAATATCTTCTGCATCTTCTTGTTGTCCATTATTTTTTAGGATAAATGATTTTACCTTATAAAAATTCTCTTTGTAGATATCAGTAATCACATGAGAGTTACTACTGAGAAGAGCCTTTAAATAATAAGAATTATCTGCCATCAATCAATAATCTACTTATAAACAAAAATAATATTTATATTTATTGGGTAACAAACTTATTTTTGTTGAACATAAGGTTGTAACTTTTAAAAAAAATTTTATGAAAACTCTATCAGTAATTTTGGCAATTTGTTTATTCAATGTTTTACAATTTAGTTCATCTGAATTTATCAGTGCAGCTAGCATCTCAAATGAAGCCTACCAGATTGAACAAAACTCATTAGTCACTCAAGATTTTGTATCGGTAAGGGTAAATTTTTATCCAAACACTACCCAGCAACAGGTTAATAATGCCATAAGCACTTTGAACCCTATAAACCACTTAAGATGTGCCGATAATCCGGATGTATATATCATGGTATTACATTCATCTGTAGTTGGAAATGGAAGAGGAAATGGCTCTGGTGGTAACGGAGATACAGATAATGTGATTGAAGGCATCCCATCAATTCAAAGCTATAGAATTAATGGGATATGTGATTAACGTATTAGGTGATTTTTCATAAGCTGAAAAACATACCAACTATTATTTGCCTTGGTTTAGTGTTTAATTTTTTAACACCCCAGAATACTAATCCAAGGCAACTTGTTAATATTTCTAATAAAATAAAGGACAAGGTCAAATTAGATAGTTTGGCAAAATATGCACATAAAGAATCTCTTAGATATTATTCAAATCAAGACTATGATAATGCAATTAAATTTGCAAAAGAGGAAGTTGACATAGGCCTTAAGGTTATTGATAGTTCTACCTATAAAAATGCCATATACAATCTAGCTTTTTTTTATTACAAAAACGGCAACTACTATAAATCAATAGCGATACATCAGAAAGTAATTGATAGTTTCCCGTTTGATAAAAAAACGCTTCAGTCCTATTGTGAGCTTGGAAGAAATTACCGTCGCTTGGGCGATTATCATCAAGCTGTTCTATATTTTGAAAAAGGGACATCCAAGCCCGAATATTTTCCCATTAGAGAACTTATCGTAAATTATTCAAACCTATCTGATCTATATGATTCTTATGAAACTAACATCCAAGGCTTTTTAGAAAAAAAAGAGACTCTTTTAAGAAAAATTGATTCTTTAATCAGAATAGCTGATGTTGATGATAGTAGAATTGTGGAAAATGAGATAAATTTTGGAAACTATTACAGTAACGAAGAAGTTTTAGATGTAAAAAAGGCAAAATATCACTTTGAAAATGCCTTGAAGATAGCTTATAAGACTCAAGACACATCTAAAATTGTATTGATACAAAATAATTTTAGTTATTTATACAACCTAATAAAGAGTGACAGTAGTTTATATTACATTAAAAAAGGAATAAAACTATCTTATCCCGATGATCCTATCTTAATAAAATTATACACCAACCTCAGCAAATATTATTACAATAAGAATGACTTAGAGAATGCCCTTAAAGCTAACCACAAAGAATTGTCTCTTTTACTAGCTTCATCTATAGACACTAATTATAACTACATCCCAAACTTAAAAGAGCTAGATTTATCAAGAGATAAGACACATACAGTTTTTACACTCAGAGAAAAAGCCCTTTATTTTCTCGAAAAATATGAAAAAGACAATCAGCAGAGCTATGTAATACTTGCGAATAAAGTTTTAACTCTAGCTGACCAATTTTTAGATTCTGTAAAGAAAGAATCTATCACCTCAAAATCTAAATTATTTTGGCAACAAGAGGCTTCTCAAATATATATGATGGCTGTGAGGACATGCTATATTTTAAATGATCTGAAGAGTGCCTTTTATTTTATGGAGAAAAAGAAAGCTGTATTACTTTTAGAAAATTTAAGTGAAAGAGATCTTCGTAACAGTATAAACTTACCCGATAGTATTTTAGATAAAGAACTTTCTTTAAAACTAGCCATAACTGAAATCGAAAACAAAATTTACTATTCAAGTAACAAAGCTGACACTGACTCACTAAAAAACTTACACAATAGCTTAAAAATTGAGTACACAGATTTTTTGAAGTCGTTAAAGATTAGCAATAAAAAATACTATGAGTACAAAGTACCTGGCAAAATTATTGGTATAAGTGAATTTCAAAAAACTTTAGACGATGAAACTTTTGTATTAGAATATGTTCTTAATGAAAAAGAAGGGTATTTATTGACAATACAAAACAATAATGTTGAGATTTCAGAAATAGAAAATGCTCAACAACTATCAGAAAAGGTTAACTACCTTAACAAAGTAATATCAAAACCATTTATTACCACAAAAGATGAAATTGATTTTAACACCCTTGCAAACGAGCTTTATAAAAGGCTTCTCCCAAACACTATCTCCAAAGCAAAAAAAATTATAATCATACCTGATTACAACTTACAATTTCTTGCATTTGAAGCTCTTAAAAAAACAAAAAATGAAGGCGATTATCTCATTAAATATCATGAAATATCCTATGCTTACTCTCTAACATTTCTGAATCAAAACAAAAGTACAGATAGTAAAACTAAAAAAGATATCATTGCTTTTGCTCCATTAGACTTCAACAATGAACTACCTAACCTTATAAATTCAAAAAAGGAAATTGAAAATTTGAAAAGTGTATTTGATGGTAAATACTTTACAAATGATAATGCTTCAAAACAACAATTTCTTAAAAACACTAATAACGCAAATATTTTACATCTTGCCACTCATGCAAATGCTAATGATTCCATTTCTCCATGGATAGCATTTAAAGGCGAAAGACTTTTTTTAAATGAGCTTTATAACACACAAAACAATGCACAACTTGTAACTTTAAGCGCATGTAATACTGCAAACGGTATAATGAAAGAGGGAGAAGGTGTATTTAGCTTGGCGAGAGGGTTCTTTTATTCTGGTTCCAAAAGCGTTGCAAGTACCCTATGGACGGTAAACGACAAAGTTAGTAGCAATATAACCAGAGACTTTTATAAAAACCTTAAAAAAGGGCAATCTAAATCTGCTGCCTTAAGAAATGCTAAACTAACTTACATAGAATCTCGTTCGCTTTCTGAGGTCTCACCTTATTATTGGGCTTCATTTATACTCATTGGTGATACGTCCCCAATTGAACTGTCTAGCCAATATGCTTTATTGTATTATTTAGCTTTTGCAGCCCTAATTTTAATCTCCATTATATTTTATTTCAGAAAATTAAAAAAGTAGGGTAACATATTTTGGTTTTAAGAACAGTAGGTAAACTATTGTTTAATTAAAATCAAAAACTTATGAAAACACATTTTTACGCTTTTTTATTAATCTTTTACTCTTTTTATGGCTTTGGACAGTGCCTTACTACTGTACAGCCACCATATTTCGAAGGGTTTGAAAATGGATTAAACTTGTGGACAAATAATACAAATAATAATTTCAACTGGACGACATCCAATGGAACTGCTGCCATACCCAGCGGCAATGGTTCCAACAGTTTTTCTTTTTTGTTTGCACAAGACCCTGGAAATAATAATCAAAATACAGCTGTAGTATTATCTCCTTGTATAAATTTAACCAACTCTGCAACAGCTAATGTTCAATTTGATTATAATTTTAATGGAAATCAAAACGCTGTTGGTAATCTGTCATTAGATATAAGTACTGATAACGGAAATAACTGGAATACTATTTGGGTTTTACCAAATTTAAGCACTTTTGGATGGATAGGAGTTCAAATAAATTTAAATAATTTTATTGGAGGGACAACACCAGTACAATTGCGATTTAATAGAATTACTCAACCTAATGGTAATGTCGAGGTTGCAATAGACAACTTCTTAATAGACCATACACCTAAGGGTACAATTAGAATGACAGATTTTACAAATGCTATTAATTGCCCAGAACAGCCTTTTACTGTTACTGGTCAGTATACTACTACAGACAATATCAACAATCCTGTAACAATAACTGCATTCTTATCTCCTTTTGACCCAAATGACCCAACTAGCACAGCTAACTCAATACAATTAGCATCAGGTGTATTTAGTAACTTTCAGTTTAGTCTACCTGTAGATTTAGATGCACTAAGTTTTAACCCAACACAAGATAACTATAATGTTTATGTCGTAGCAGATTACCTAGATGGTACTACTTCTTTAGACCATGGTAATGGAGTTGAGTTAACATTCGTAAATTGCACCCAAGAACCAGACCCTTGTGAAGATGTAAGCATGAGTATAACAAACCTAAATCAGCTAAATACTGAATGTTTTGACCTTGACGGTTATTTTTATCAACAAATTCATGTATCAATAAATTTACCTTCGGGTTATGACACCAATGCACTTGTGTCTGACTTTTATGATGGGAATATATACATGAATGTTATTGACGAAAGTGATGATTCTATTTTTTTAACCGAAACAGAGTTTTTTGGTTATAATCCTACTGAAATTAACAATGATGGTATGTTTAATTATTACTATACATTAGACTCTGTTGGCAACATGAGTAATATGACCGATACCACATATCGATTTGAAGTTATTGCAAATATTGGTGATTGTGAATTAAGCCAGGACTTTACCATGGACGCTTGTGAAGATACAGTAGACCCTTGTGAGTTTTTAGGAATAGGTTGGGATTATCTTGATAATGCACCAGACTGTAATATTTTTGAAAATGGAGACACCTACCAAATATGTGGTACGTTTAGTGCCCTAGACGGCATAGGTTATAGTATGTTTTTAAGTATTGAAAGTAACAATAACCCATCTAACAGTTTTAATATACCTATAACACCAGACCCTAACTCTATTAGTATTACTGATGGTGTTGTAACAGGTAGTTATTGTATTGACTTGCTAGAGAGTGACTTTGACCTAAGTGATGATTCTTATACTATAAATAAACGTATTGGTTATAATGATAGTTCTTTATCCTGTATCGCTCCAACTGTTGTTTTTCCAATACCTTTAAATGATTGTGTTGAATCAACAGAGTGTCAAGACAACCCTGTTTTAGAAAATTTGTTAGCTACTCATTTAAAGAATATTTTAAATGGTATTCTAGACTTAGATAATGGATTTACGGGTATGTGCGGAGCATCTGCACCAACTACTGCGATTGATATTACAAATATGCCAGAAGTCATTCAATTTATGCAAGAATATAATTTGCAAGAACGCTTGCAAAATGCTATGGATATTAGAGAATTAGAAAACAATATATCAGGTTATACTGCTAATATTACACACGTATATTATATTTGGACTTATGATTATTCTCAAGGAGAGTCATGCTTATCAATTCAATTTAGGAACCATAACATCTACTATTCTAATGGACTATATTTTAGCTATACATTCTCTGATGAATTAGATCCAACATTAATTCAAGAGTTTACAAATATTGAGATTGACATAGAACATTATAAAGCAACTTATAATTATATAGGAGTTGATGGTCAAACACACAGTTTGTATGATACTCTATTACCTCTAACTAGAACATATTCGAGTACAAGTGGTTTAGCATTTTGTTGGTTTCACGACTTGGATTATACACCGCCAGTCGCTAATAATAGTATTAACTTATATCCAAACCCTACCTCAGATTATACTACAATATCATCTGAAGAATTTGATATAAAGACCATACAAGTATATGATATTAATGGTAACTTAATAGATATTATAAATGATATAAATAAAACTAAGTATGAGTTAAAGGTAAGTAAACTTAGAAAAGGATATTATATCATTAAGGTCACTCTAAGTGATGGCAGTATTATTAATGAAAACCTTTTAATACAATAATAAGTTATATAATCAAACACTAAAAACGCTGAAAATAATTATAGTTTTCAGCGTTTTTTTATTTTTAATACCTCATTATTTTTATTACAGTTTTATAAATTGTTTCCTCTATTTAATCACAAACCCCAAAACATCACCTATAGATCCATTAGGAAAACTAATGCCTAAAAGTGCAGAAATCGTAGGTGCAATATCTGGTATTACGGTTTTCTCATAGGTCTGCCCATGCTTAATGCCTTTCCCGAAGAATAATAAAGGTACATGTGTGTCATAATTAAGTCCGCTGCCATGAGTAGAGCCAGTTCTTCCATAAGCAATATATGCTATATCATCTACCACTATAACATCACCTGAACGTTTTTGGTTAAAACCGTTTTGCAGTAAAGCTTCAATACCTGAAGTAAAGTTTGTACTATTCATTGCAGTAGCTGTGTAAACTTTAGCAATGTTTGGATAACTAATTTGCTCGTCAACTAGAGCTTGTTCAACTTCATGTATATCGAGTTTTAGTTCCTTCAATTTTTCCTTATTGAAAAATAGTTGGTTATTGCTCACATTTTCAACAATATCTGCTGTTCCATATTTTTCGTTTAAAAACTTTTGAAATCGTTCTTTTCTATCATTATAATCTAAGTATCCAGCAGGAATTTTAACGGATTGCAAATATGCTGGCACATCAACTGCTCCATGATCTGCTGTTAGAAAAACAGTGTACTCACCTTCCCCTACATTTTCATCTAAATAATTAAAGAATCGTTCTAAATCTCTATCTAATCTTATGTAAGTATCTTCAATTTCTTTCGAGTTGACTCCGAAGTTATGACCTACATAATCCGTGCTAGAAAAACTAACTGTTAACACATCAGTATCATCATCCTTTCCTAGAGCTTCCCCTTCAATTGCAGCTACAGCAAAATCTACAGTAAGACTGTTACCGTAAGCTGTTGCTTTTAACACGTCAAAACCGTCATTTTCATCTTTTAAGGCTGCTAAATCGTAAGGGAAGGTTGCTGTCTCTTTTCCTTTAAATCCTTTTTCGTAATTATTAAGATCACTGCCACTCTCAACATAGGTTTCTATTGGCTGGTAGGTATCCCAAACTTTAAGATAAGATTCAACAGCATCAGAACTATTGAAGTCTTTCACCCATTTTGGCAAATCATTTCTGTAGAATGTACTTGTAATCCAAACACCTTCATTCTTACCATGAAACCAATAGGCTGCATTAGCTGTATGACCAGCTGGTAGAATTGCACCTCTATCCTTTATAGCTATACCTATGGTTTTACCTCGCATTTGAGTAAACAATCTGTTCTCGTCGGCTACACTTGTTGTCAGCATCCTGTTTGGAGACATTTTACCAGCTGTAGTTTCCGTTCCGACAGATTCTACATTATCATCTTGAGCACAATAAACAGATTGCTTAATTTCTTTATCATACCAGTTATTGGAAATAATACCATGATATTTTGGTGTGGTTCCTGTAAAAACAGAAGCGTGTCCTGGACCTGTATAAGTTGGCACGTAGTTAAAATGATTGTTTTTGCAATTAAAGCCTTCATTTATCATTCGCATAAAACCACCTTTACCGAACTTAGACTCAAAACGTGTTAAGTAATCGTAACGCATTTGATCTACTACAATACCAACTACTAGTTTTGGTCTAGTACTTGTTTCTTTTTGAGTACTTTGAACTAAGCTTTCTTTTGTTTTTTCTTGGGCAGCACATGAAAAAAACAAGGATAAAAAAGCGATTAAAGTGAAGACATTTTTCATAATTAAATAGTCATTTTATGAACCTCAAAAATACGTTTTTTAAAGTATCTTAATTTAAATTAATATTAATAAACTCATCTTTTTTCATACTTTAGCACTAAGAATTTCATGCATGAAGTACCTTCATAATATTGGCGCTTATTTTATAATGATTAAAGACATGTTTCGCAAACCTACCAAATGGTCTGTGCTAAAAACTTTAATCCTTAAAGATATTGACGACCTCATAATTGGGTCTCTTGGTATTGTAGCTTTTATTGGTTTTTTTGTTGGTGGCGTAGTGGCTATTCAAACTTCTTTAAACATCAACAACCCTTTTATTCCTAAATACCTTGTGGGTTTTGCCACAAGACAGTCTATTATTTTAGAGTTTGCACCCACCTTTATTTCTATCATTATGGCTGGTAAAGTAGGTTCATTTATAACCTCTAGCATTGGTACCATGCGTGTAACCGAACAGATTGATGCCTTAGAAGTTATGGGAATTAATGCTATTAATTACTTAGTGTTTCCTAAGTTTATTGCATTAACACTCTATCCTTTTGTTATTTCAATTGCGATGTTTCTTGGTATTTTAGGAGGTTTAGCAGCATGTGTATATGGTGGTTATGGTACTTTAGAGGATTATATTGAGGGTATTCAAAATGATTTTATACCATTTCATATGACCTATGCTTTTATAAAAACCATGGTTTTTGCTTTTATACTAGCAACAATACCGTCATACTATGGTTATTTTATGAAAGGTGGTGCGCTAGAAGTTGGTAAGGCCAGCACAACTTCTTTTGTTTGGACTAGTGTGGTCATCATTCTGCTCAACTTTTTATTAACCAGTTTATTATTAGGCTAATGATAGAAGTTAAAGACTTGCATAAATCATTTGGCGATGCTCACATTTTAAAAGGTATCTCAACGACTTTTGATAAGGGCAAAACCAACCTCATCATAGGCCAGAGTGGTTCTGGAAAAACGGTGTTTTTAAAATGCCTGCTTGGTCTTTTTGAATACGAGCAAGGAAGCATTTCTTACGATGGTAAGATTTTTAGCAATCTCAGCAGGGACGAAAAAACAGAGTTACGTTCTGAGATAGGTATGGTATTTCAAGGCAGCGCATTGTTTGATTCTATGACCATTGCTGAAAATGTAATGTTCCCTCTACGAATGTTTACTAAACAAAGTAAAAGCGAGATGGAAGATCGTGTGGATTTTGTATTGAAGCGTGTAAATCTAGACGATGCTCACCATAAAATGCC
>JAGQZO010000075.1:0-4736 GCA_020435515.1 Winogradskyella sp.
CAATGACGCCAAACACTAAGCCTTATAGAATTCTAAAACGTAAGCGCGAAAATTTAGATGACGTTATTTATTATGAAGGTGTGGCTCAGGTTAATGATAGTATTCTTCGCATGGTTAGTTTGCCCAAAGAAGGACAGTTAGCCATTTATTCAAAGTACGCTGAGGAATTAAAAGAAAAAGCACTTGAAGAAGAAAAACGCAAAGAAGAAGAGTTAAAGAAGCAGGAGTCGAGACAAATGGTTGCGTTAAATGCTTCAAAAGATAAAAACTCAAAACCTAACCTAAGTCCAAGAGGATTACCCGGAGAGTTTGCTACGAAAGGAGGCGATAATGCTAGTAGTTTTTATTTTTATAACTCTACAACAGTTGCTTATGGAAAAAATGAGTTTTTAAAAATTTGGGGAGATCGAAAACTTCAAGATAACTGGAGATTGTCTAACGAAAAAGCAGGAATAAAAAGCACTGGCAAAACGGAAAGTATTACATCTATTACGGGAAAAGAAGATCAGTACAATCCTGAGACCTATATTGCGTCATTACCTACAGAACAAACCGCCATAGATAGTATTGCCAATGAAAGAAATTTTGCCTATTACCAATTGGGTATCATATATAGAGAAAAATTTCAAGAACTTTCATTGTCTAAATCTAGGTTTGAAGACCTATTACAAAACTCTCCAGAAGAGCGACTTATATTACCTTCAAAATACAATTTGTATAAAATCTACACTGAGCTAGGCTTAACAAGAAAGGCAGAAGCAATGAAGTCTGATATTGTAACTAATTATCCAGACTCACGATATGCTGAAATCTTGCTAAATCCTCAATCCGAATTGTCTAAAGATGAAAACAGCCCAGAATTCATCTATACAAATCTTTATAAGCAATTTGAAAACCAGGAGTATACTGAGGTTATTACAGAAGCAGAAAAACAAATTAAGCGTTTGGAAGGAGATGACTTCTTGCCTAAGTTTGAAATTTTAAAAGCTTCAGCTAGAGGACGCCTTTATGGGTTTGAGGAATATAAAAAGGGAATAGATTACATTGCTTTAACCTACCCTAATACAGAAGAAGGTAAAAAAGCGCAACAGCTACTTCAAAATGCTATACCTGTATTGGCTAAAAAAGAATTTATAAAAGATGATGAAGCTACTCATTTTAATGTGGTATATCAATTTGAAAAAGATACTGAAGAAGACATAGATGCTTTTATAAAAACACTTAACGAAGAGATAGGGAAAAAAATAAAATATTTTGATTTAACAACTTCAAAAGATGTGTATGATGAAAATACAGTTTTTGTAGTGGTACATGGTCTTACAAGTATACAAGGTGCTAGTGGTTTTGCTCAATTATTGCAATCTGATGAAAAAGATAGTAGAGGCAGACCAATAAAACCTAAAATTACGAAAGAGTATTTTGCTATTTCGTCTCCTAATTATGCTATTATTCAACGTCATAAAAACTTAAATGCATACCTAAAACTAGAGTAAATTAAAACTAAATCAACGATGTTTTCCTTAGACAACAAAAAATCTAAACAAACAATTAGTATGGAAACAAGTACACAGCAAAACATTATAGCACAAGGAACCAAAATTGTGGGTGATATAGCGAGTGAAGGACCATTTAGAATCGACGGAACGGTTGAAGGTAACGTAAAAACTTCGGGCAAGGTAGTTATTGGCAAATCGGGTTTTATAAAAGGAACACTACAAAGTGAAAATGCGGATTTTGAAGGTAAGTTTTCAGGAAAATTGATACTAACAGGAACACTTTCTTTAAAATCTACAGCACATATAGAAGGTGAGGTACACACAAGTAAGCTAGCTGTTGAGCCAGGAGCAACATTTAATGCCACCTGTAGTATGAAAGGAACAGTTAAAGCATTATCTAATGAACCAGCAAAACCAAAACAGCCAGAACAAGCCACCCAAAGACCAGAAAGACAGGCTTAATTCTTATGCTCGGTTTTCAGGTATAGCCATACAAATGTTTGCAATCATCGGCTTGGGCACTTATGCTGGTGTAAAGCTAGACGAGAGGTATCCCAATAAACATAATTTGTATACCGTAATATTGTCTTTATTATCAGTAATTGGGTCAATTGTTTATGTAATTAGACGTATTATTGCAGCTTCAAAGGATAACTAATGGAGGCTTTCAAGAAAAGACAGATTACTTTTTTATTACAAATAATAGGAATAAGTATTTTATTATTTGGCGCCCATAAATATATGCTTCATTATTTTGCGGGTGAAATTGAGTTTTTCTTTCCGTTATGGCATATATATTTATTTCACCTAATAATTACCTTGGTTGTTTATTCGATAATAAATTATAGATATTCTTTTGGTAAGACAGATGTCTTCAATGTTTTTATGGTGATGACATTCTTAAAAATGATCTTTGCAATATTGTTTTTATTACCATTGATACTTTCTAAAATCGGAAACAAACAACCAGATGTTTTCAATTTTTTCATCCCTTATTTTCTTTATTTATTTTTTGAGGTTTATGCAATAACTAAATTTCTTCAAAAGGGGTAGTTTAGTCCTTTTAAACACAATCTAAAATAAGGTTGCTTTGTAGATAAAAAGCACTTAAAAATTATAGCAAAATTATTGTTTGTCAATTCATTTAATGTACGTACATTTGCAGCGAATTTGAAACAAGGTATTTTAAAGCCACTTAGAATGACATTGAGCACTTTAAAGCGTACAGTATTTACCGTTCTATTTTTATTTATTTTTAGTTTTGGTTTTGCCAAGGAAGCTAAAGAAGGAGGAGAGGATCAGAAATTCGACCCTAAAGAAATGATAATGCATCACGTTAAAGATGCTTACGGCATGCATTTATTCGATTGGGATGGACACGCAGTTTCTATACCTCTACCAGTAATTTTATGGACAGATAATGGTCTAACAACTTTTAGTTCTTCTAGATTTCATCATGACTATCACGGACACGAAGTCGTTGAAGAGAATGGCGGTAAGTTTGTGAATGTTCACGAAAAAGTATACCAACTCAATGATGGTGAGGCAGAAGTTAAGCTAGATAAAGAGGGGCACCCGACCAATGCATTTAAACCACTTGATATTTCAATTACTAGAAATGTTTTTATGATGTGGGTTTCTATTGCTGTTTTGCTGTTAATTTTCACTACTGCAGCTAGGGCTTACAAAAAATCAGAGAACAAAGTTCCAAGCGGTATTGCGAGTTTTGTAGAGCCATTAATCGTTTTTGTAAGAGATGAGATAGGTAAGCCCATGATAGGGGAACATAAGTATAAAAGGTATATGCCATATCTTTTAACTGTGTTTTTCTTCATTTGGATAAACAATATTTTTGGTTTGATACCTTTTTTAAATGGCGCTAACCTAAGTGGTAATATCGCATTTACGTTTACTTTGGCAGCTATCACTTTCATCATAACAACATTTAGCGGTAATAAACATTACTGGCAACATATTTTTTGGATGCCAGGTGTACCTGTGCCAATGAAAATTTTCTTAATGCCAATTGAGATAGTTGGAATGTTTGTAAAACCTATATCATTGATGATTCGTTTGTTTGCAAATATCACGGCTGGTCATATAATTATATTGTCATTAATATCATTGGTATTTATTTTTAAATCAATTGCAATTGCACCTATTTCCGTAGCCTTTTCATTATTTATTACAATAATTGAGGTTGTGGTAACAGCAATTCAAGCATATATTTTTACAATCTTGTCAGCCCTTTATTTTGGCATGGCAACAGAAGAAGCACATCATTAATAATTAATTTAAATTTTATAACTATGACTATTACAGGAATTGCAGCGATTGGAGCTGGTTTAGCAGCTATCGGAGCTGGAATGGGTATTGGTAAAATTGGTGGTTCTGCTATGGATGCTATGGCACGTCAACCAGAAATCCAAGGTAAAATTCAAACATCTGCACTTATCTTAGCAGCTTTCGTTGAAGCGGTAGCGTTATTTGGTGTTGTTGTTGCTTTATTACAAGGATAATTATCAAAAGAAAGAAGAGAGCTAGCGGTTGGCTGGTTCTCTCTTTTCAAAAATTTAAATTAAAAAAACTTTACTAGATGGATTTAGTTAACCCTGGTTTTGGACTTATATTTTGGACATTAATTTCATTTTTGTGTCTATTATTCATTTTAAGAAAATTTGCGTGGAAACCTATTTTGGGAGCTGTTGAAGAACGCGAAAATGGGATAAAAGATGCCTTGGCTTCTGCTGAAAATGCACGCAAAGAGATGGAGAATTTACAAGCTGACAATGAGCGTATTTTGCAAGAGGCTCGTATAGAGCGTGAGGCGATGTTAAAAGATGCTCGTGAAATTAGAGAGCAGACTATTGCTAAAGCTGAAGTTGAGGCTCAAGAAAAAGCTAGTAAAATTATTGAAAAAGCTCAAGCCGCTATTGAGACTGAAAAGAAAGCAGCAATGGCAGAATTAAAAAGCCACGTCGCGGGTTTATCTATCGAGATTGCAGAAAAAGTAGTACGCGAAGAATTATCTAACAAAGACAAGCAATTAAAGCTTGTTGAAGACATGTTAGGTGAAACCACTTTAAACTAATTATAAATGGCAGAGTCTAGAGCAGCAATACGTTATGCAAAAGCAGTATTGAGTTTAGCTACCGACAACAAGGAGGCTGAAGCTGTTAATACTGATATGAAGCAAATTGCAAATGCTATTGCAGAAAGCAGTGAGTTAAATGCGGTTTT
>JAGQZO010000075.1:4816-19027 GCA_020435515.1 Winogradskyella sp.
GCTACAACAAATTTAATAGATACCTTAATTGTAAATAAGCGCATAGCATTATTGGGCGATGTTGCTAACAAATACACTCAGTTATACGACCAGTTAAGGGATACACAAATAGCTAAAGTAACTTCAGCAACACCACTAACCAAAGAATTGGAAGACAAAGTGTTGGCTAAAGTAAAAGAGCTTACAGGAAAAACTACTGAAATAGAAAACACGGTTGATGAGTCTATTTTAGGAGGTTTTATCCTTAGAGTTGGCGATTTGCAATACGACGCAAGCATCGCTAACAAACTAAATAATTTAAAAAGAGAATTTACATTAAATTAAGAATAGTTAGGGTTGACGTCTAACGTCTAACGCCTAGCATCTAATATCTAAATAAAAGATGGCAGAAGTAAAACCAGCTGAAATATCAGCAATCTTAAAACAACAACTTTCAGGTTTTGAAGCAGGCGCTTCATTAAACGAAGTAGGAACAGTATTAACTGTTGGTGATGGTATTGTACGTGCTTATGGACTTTCTAATGCACAATACGGGGAATTAGTAGAATTCGAAGGAGGCTTAGAAGGTATCGTACTTAACCTTGAAGAAGATAATGTCGGTATTGTATTATTAGGGCACTCTAAAGTAGTATCAGAAGGTTCTACGGTAAAACGAACTGGACGTATAGCTTCTATTAATGTAGGTGAAGGTATTGTTGGGCGTGTTGTTGATACTCTTGGTAACCCAATTGATGGTAAGGGGCCAATCACAGGTACAACTTACCAAATGCCATTAGAGCGTAAAGCACCAGGTGTTATTTATCGTGAGCCGGTAACTGAACCATTACAAACAGGGATTAAGTCTATTGATGCCATGATTCCTGTTGGTCGTGGACAGCGAGAGTTGGTAATTGGGGATAGACAAACTGGTAAAACAACGGTTTGTGTTGATACTATTTTAAATCAGAAAGAATTTTACGATGCAGGTGAGCCTGTATACTGTATATATGTAGCCGTAGGTCAAAAAGCGTCTACAGTAGCAAATATTGCTAATGTATTAGAAGAAAAAGGAGCACTTGCTTACACAACTATTGTAGCTGCAAATGCTTCAGATCCTGCAGCAATGCAAGTTTATGCACCAATGGCTGGTGCTGCAATTGGCGAGTATTTTAGAGATACTGGTCGCCCAGCATTAATTATATACGATGATTTATCTAAGCAAGCGGTTGCTTATCGTGAAATATCTTTATTATTACGTCGTCCACCAGGACGTGAAGCGTATCCAGGTGACGTTTTCTACTTACATTCAAGGTTACTAGAGCGTTCAGCTAAGATTATCAACGATGATACTATCGCAAAAGAAATGAATGATCTTCCGGATTCTTTAAAGCCAATAGTAAAAGGTGGAGGTTCATTAACCGCTTTACCAATAATTGAAACACAAGCTGGTGACGTATCTGCATATATACCAACAAACGTAATTTCTATTACAGATGGGCAAATCTTCTTAGATGGAGATTTATTTAACTCTGGTGTGCGTCCTGCAATTAACGTAGGTATTTCGGTATCTCGAGTTGGTGGTAACGCGCAGATTAAATCTATGAAGAAGGTAGCTGGTACGTTAAAATTAGACCAGGCACAGTTCCGTGAATTAGAAGCGTTTGCTAAGTTTGGTTCTGACCTAGATGCTGCTACATTAAACGTAATTGAAAAAGGTAAGCGTAACGTAGAGATCTTAAAGCAAGCTCAAAACGATCCTTACACTGTAGAAGATCAGGTAGCAATTATCTATGCAGGTTCTAAGAACTTGTTAAGAAACGTACCAGTAGAGAAAGTAAAAGAATTTGAAAGAGATTATATAGAGTACTTAAATGCTAAGCATAGAGATACTTTAGACACATTAAAAGCAGGTAAATTAACAGATGAGGTAATCGATACTTTAACTAAAGTGGCAAAAGACCTTTCTGCTAAGTTCACAGCTTAATTATAATAATTGTCATCCCGAAACTGTCACACTGAGCTTGTCGAAGTGTTGTTTCAGGATCTCAAATTTAGGTTTATAAAGATTCTGAAATAAATTCAGAATGACAAAAAAGAGAAAATGGCAAACTTAAAAGAAATACGTAATAGAATATCTTCGGTATCTTCAACGATGCAGATTACCAGTGCTATGAAAATGGTATCTGCTGCTAAATTGAAGAAAGCTCAAGACGCTATTACAGCAATGCGCCCTTATTCTAATAAGTTAACAGAACTACTTCAAAGCTTAAGTGCAACTTTAGATGCTGATAGCGGAAGTAAATTTGCTGAACAGCGTGAAGTTAATAAAGTACTTATAGTCGCTATTTCTTCTAACAGAGGTTTGGCAGGTGCTTTTAACTCTAACATTATCAAGCAAGTTAATGTACTGTTATCAGAAACTTATGCTGGTAAAGATGTATCAATCTTAGCCATCGGTAAGAAGGTTAATGACGCTTTTAAAAAGAAGTCTAATATCATTGCCAATAGAAGTGATGTTTTTGATGACTTAACCTTTGATAATGTTGCTGCAATTGCTCAAATGATAATGGACAAGTTTGTAGAAGGCGAGTATGACAAGGTAGAGTTGGTCTACAACCACTTTAAAAATGCAGCAACTCAGTTAGTTATAACAGAGCAATTCTTACCAATTGTCCCTGTTGAAAATAATGCTAATGTTAACTTAGACTATATCTTTGAGCCAGGTAAGCAAGAAATAGTTGAAACTTTGATTCCTAAGTCTCTTAAAACACAACTATATAAGGGAATTAGAGATTCTTTTGCGTCTGAGCATGGTGCACGTATGACAGCTATGCACAAAGCAACAGATAATGCCAAAGAGCTTAGAGATCAGTTAAAATTAACTTATAATAAAGCAAGGCAAGCAGCAATCACTAATGAAATATTAGAGATTGTTGGTGGTGCAGAAGCATTGAATAATTAATTAGAATATTTTTCTGAAAAAATATAAAGCCAGCTATTATAGCTGGCTTTTTTTAATATTAATTCTACATAAACGCGCATTTCATCGATTATATACTTAAATCATCGATAAATTAAAATATTTTCATATATATTGCTTTTCCAAATCTTAACCTACTTATAATGAAGAATCTAAAAAAGGCAATATATGCCATCGTTTTCACTTGTACATTGTCTTCTTTTTTTCAATGTGCTAGCCCTAAGGTAGCTACGACCAATTTTGTACAACAAACACCTTTTACAGTCAAACCTGTAATCTTTCAAGAATGGTATGCAGGGATCAAAGTTGGTGGTACAGGAATCAATGTGTTTGTACCAGTTTCAAATGTTGGTGAAGGTGTCGTTTTAAACGAAGTCTATTTTAGAAATTTAAAAGGAAAGCTCATTAAGACCGGAAATAAATATACTGCGGTGCTAAAAAACCCATCACAAAACTATACATTCCAAAAGGCTGAAAAACCTGCAGATTATCCGTTTGATCTTAAAGATAACGAATGTGTAATAAGTTATTTAGAAGATGGACAAACTAAGTATCACAAAGTAGTGTCTCTAAACGAAGTTGCAGGAACATATTATGAAAATGGTCCACCATCTATTTACTCAAGAAGTAATTCAAACAGCATGGCAACTCTAGATGATGAATCAGAGGACAACTAAAATACGATAAACAAAACAAAGCCTTACTTTTAAGTGAGGCTTTTTTATTTAAGTAACCTTAGACCCATTTATATTTAATATTTTTGAATCGTTATCATTATTAAGTAATTGAGCGTACTCAAAACCTTTTTTAAAGACACAATAATTTACGGTTTAGCAACGGTGTTGCCTAGACTCATGAATTTTATTCTTGTGCCATTACACACAGACACATTAGATACTGCTAGCTATTCCGATAACACCTATTTTTATGTGTATGCAGCTTTCTTTAATGTTTTGCTAACCTATGGTATGGAAACTGCTTTTTTTAGATTTTTCAGTAAGCAAAAAGAGCAAAGCAAAGTGTATTCTACTACCTTAATAAGCTTATTGGTTTCGACATTGTTTGTGTTTGCAGTTGTGATGATTTTCAATCAATCACTAGCTGAGTTTGTAAATCTTCGCTTAGACTACTTTAACTATCTAATAGGAGTATTGGTTTTAGATACATTAGTGGTTGCACCATTTGCATACTTGAGAGCAACAGGAAGGCCAATTAAATTCACAGTTATAAAGCTAAGTAACATAGTTATATATGTGTTATTAAACTTCTTTTTTCTTTGGGCAATTCCTAAGTTTAACATCGAGTTTTCAGGATATGATAAAGATGATTTAGTAAAGTATATTTTCATTGCCAACCTTGCCGCAAGTGCGGTAACTATATTGTTGTTACTGCCTTATTTTTTAAAAACGAAATGGGTTTTTGACAAAACAATATTTAAGCAAATGCTGAATTATGGGTTGCCAATTATGATTGCAGGTTTAGCTTATGTCATTAACGAGAATTTTGATAAGTGGCTAATCCCAGATGTGCTAGGGAAAGACATTAATGGTGCTTATGCTGGCTGTTACAAACTAGCTGTATTCATGACCATTTTTATTCAAGCGTTTAGACTTGGGGCAGAACCATTCTTTTTTAACCATGCTAAAGAAAAAAATGCCAAAAACACCTATGCTTTAATCATGAAATACTTCGTCATTTGTGGTGCGTTAATGTTATTATTCATCGTTGGTTTTATAGACGTTTTTAAAGCTTTAATTGTACGAGACCAAACGTATTGGGTTGCATTAGAAATTGTGCCAATTGTGTTATTGGCCAATTTGTTTTTAGGTATCTATTTTAATCTAGCAATTTGGTATAAGCTCACAGACAAAACACGATTTGGAATGTATATTTCAATTGTAGGAGCTGTTATTACGATTGCGCTTAATGTAATTTTGTTACCAAAATATGGCTTCATAGCAGCAGCATGGACAACATTAGTAGCATATTCCATAATGACGATAACGTCTTATGTATTAGGTCAAAAACATTATAAAATCCCTTATCAAGTTTCAAGAATTTTGCTTTATATAGTTTTTGCTATAGCACTATCCTATATTTCTTTTGAACATCTAAGAGGCAACCATTACCTTAGCATATTGCTTATGCTCATATTCTTAGTTAGTATTTTATTTTTAGAAAGAAAAGAATTAAAACAGCTTATAAAGCGATAATAAATGATTAAATTATTTAATAAAATAAGAAAGCAACTGCTCATTGAGGATAAAATGGGACGCTATCTCAAGTATGCCATTGGCGAAATCATTCTTGTAATGGTAGGTATTTTATTGGCACTGCAGGTTAATACATGGAATAACAATAGGGAGCTTAAGAGAGAAGAATTAAAGGTTTTAAAAAGCTTAAAACAAGAATTTATTGTTAACCTAAAGAAATTTGATAAGGCCTATGAATTTCACCTAAACCGTAAAAAAGCTATTGAAACTATGGTAAATGTCAATCATCGGGAACTTTCATTAGACAGTTTAAGAAGTTTGAATAGAACTGTCAATAACAATTATACTTTTGATCCTTTTCAGGGAATTTATAATTCAGTTATTAATTCAGGAAAGATAGAATTAGTTTCGAATGATTCTTTAAAACTAAAAATTGCAAGGTTTCAAGATTTGATAAATGACTATAAAGAAGAAGAAACCAACACTATGGGATTTGTCCAACAAAATGTCTATCCATTTCAATTAGATAATTACAAATTGAATTTTAATTTATTTTTTAATGTTAATCAAAGTTCCAAAGTGGAACAGATGGAATTTAAAAACAACCTCATTCAATTAATAGAATCAGATAAGTACAAAAACTTGATAGTTTATATTTACGGTTATATGACGGGTATTTTTGAAGAAGGCCCAGTTTTAAGGGACGAAATGCAGTCTATTATCAATTTATTGGAGTCAGAAATTAAAACGTATGAAAATTAAAATTATAAATAAATCTAACCATAGTTTACCACATTACGAAACTATAGCTTCAGCCGGAATGGATTTAAGAGCAAACCTGTCTGAAGATCGTACTATAAAACCTTTAGAACGCACCATTGTAGGTACAGGATTATATATAGAATTACCCATTGGTTACGAAGCTCAAGTAAGACCAAGAAGTGGCTTGGCTGCAAAAAAAGGAATTACAGTATTAAACGCACCAGGAACAGTAGATGCTGATTATAGAGGCGAAATAGGAGTGATTTTAGTTAACCTTTCCAATGAAGAATTCACCATTCAAAATGGAGAACGAATAGCCCAATTGATAATCGCCAAACACGAACGTGCAGAATGGATAGAAGTCGAAGAACTTTCTGAAACCGATAGAGGTGAAGGTGGATTTGGAAGTACAGGCACCAAATGATTGGAGAATTACGATTGACGATTTTAGAATAAGAAAAAAGATTATTACTGAATTCGTGCTAAATTTTAAAGAACATTTTAAAAATCAATAAAAAACCGTCTAGCGTCTAATATCTAACAGCAAAGCGGTCTAATGTCTAAAAAAAAATGAAAATAATAGTACCAATGGCAGGTCGAGGCTCTCGTCTTAGACCACATAGTTTAACAGTACCAAAACCATTAATTCCGGTAGCAGGTCAACCAATTGTACATCGTTTGGTAAAAGACATTGCAAAAGTTTTGAAGCAACCTATTGAAGAAGTGGCTTTTGTGCTCGGAGACCCAGCATTTTTTGGAGATGATGTTGTTGAGAGTTTAACGGAATTGGCTGAAGATTTAGGGGCAAAAGCTTCAATCTACAGACAAGACCAACCGTTAGGAACTGGCCACGCTATTATGAGTGCTAAACCATCTCTTTCAGGTCCTGCAGTAATTGCTTATGCAGATACCTTGATTAGAGCCGAGTTCGATTTAGACCCTACTGCAGATAGCGTCATTTGGACTAAGCAAGTTGATAATCCAGAAGCTTATGGCGTTGTTAAGCTAAATAACAATCAGGAAATCGTTGAATTAGTCGAAAAACCAGAAACCTTTGTAAGTGACCAAGCAGTCATTGGGATTTACTATTTTAAAGATGTTGCTGTTTTAAAAGAAAAGCTTCAAGAAGTTTTGGATGAAAAAGTGATGAATGGTGGAGAATACCAAATCAACGATGGTATTAAGCGCATGATGGCAGATGGTAAAATCTTCAAAACTGGTACAGTTGATGAGTGGATGGATTGCGGCAATAAAAACATAACATTAGATACAAATGCCAAAATGTTAGGCTTCTTAAAAGCAGATGGCGAAGAGCAATTAGTTGACGATTCTGTCGTTTTAGAGAATTCAAAGATAATCGAGCCTTGTTTCATAGCAAAAGGAACGGTTTTAAAGAACGCTACCGTTGGACCTAACGTTTCTATAGGCAAATATTGTGTTGTCGAAAATTCAACCGTTAAAAATAGCTTAATTCAAAACCAAACGGTTATTAAAAATGCTAATTTAGATGAAGCGATGATTGGCAACCACGTTAAGTATAATGGCGAATTTACCAAAATTAGTATTGGGGATTATACAGTGATGGAATAACATTCCTTCGTTGGTCACTGAGCGTTGGTCACTGAGCGTAGTCGAAGTGAGTCGAAGTGAGGTAGAAATCTCATAGCCCAAAGTTTGGAATAACTTTTGAAATAGAGAAGTTGTCAGGCTGAGCTTGTCGAAGCCAAATCGTAGAATCTAAAAATGATACTTAAACAACACATATTAAAACTTTTACTAGTACTGTTCTTAGTACCAGGTTTTGCTATGGCTCAAGTTGATTTCAATAAACGTCCAGATGACGATTTAGGTAATGTTGAAGACGAATTTCAAGAACATTTTTTTGAAGCCTTAAAACAAAAAGGTATCGAAAACTATGAAAGAGCCGTTGAAGCTCTTCACAAATGTTTGAATCTAGATTCAAAAAAACCAGTCATTTATTTTGAGCTAGGTAAAAACTACAATAAACTCAAAAACTTTGGAGCTGCTGAAGACAACCTTAAAAAAGCCATTAGCATGCAGCCAGACAACGAATGGTTTTTAGACGAGTTGTACGATGTCTATTTTCAGCAAGACGATATAGACAATGCCATTAAGACCATTAAGCAGTTGGTAAAATACCATCCAGATTATAAAGAGGACTTGGCAACACTGTATGTTAGAGAAAAACGCTATAATCAAGCCCTTAAGCTTTTAGACGAATTGGATGAAGAATTAGGTGTTAGTGAAGCTAGAGACGCTATGCGTAACGAAATATATAATATAACCGGTAACGCTGATGACCGCATTGAAAATTTGGAGCAACGTGTTGCCAACAACCCAAGTAATGAGGAAAACCACCTTAAACTCATCTACAGATATAGTCAAACAGGAGACAGGAAAAAGGCATATAAAGCAGCTGAAAATCTTTTAAAAATTAAACCAGATTCAAAGTTTGTGCATCTAGCATTGTACAAATTCTATTTGCAAGATGGTAAAGTGGAAGATGCCATTAACTCTGTAAAAAAAGCCTTAACAAGTCCAGAAATCAATGCAGAAGCCAAAGCAAAAGTTCTAAAAGATTTTGTGGGGTTTGTTGCTAAAAACCCAGAGTATGAAAGCGACTTAATTGACATTACAGCTTTAGTGGACGATAATAAAGATGCTCAAACCCATAGCGATTTAGGTCAGTATTATTTAAAATCTGGTGATAAAGCAAAAGCGTTATCAAATTTTAAAGAAGCCTTAAAACAAGATCCAAATGACTTTAAGTTGATTAAGGATGTATTGTTATTGCAATTGGACATTGAAGATTACAATGCAGTTGTAAGAGATAGTGAAACGGCTTTGGAGTTATATCCAGCTCAACCAATTTTGTATTTGGTTAATGGTGTTTCTAACAACAAACTAGGCAACTTTAAAAAAGCAATTGATAATTTAGAAATAGGATTGGATTACCTAATTGAAAACCCTAAAATGGAGTCTGACTTTTATTCAGAATTGAGTATAGCATATAAGGGCCTTAATAATATAAATAAGTCTGAAACGTTTGCTAAAAAAGCAAGAGATTTAAAAGCACAACAATAAAATTCCTGCGTTGGTCACTGAGCGAAGTCGAAGTGAAACAGGAATCTCATAACAGAGAATGAAAAAACAAAACCTCATAAAACCTCAGATATTAAAAATTGTATTTGCCTTAGCAATACTATTGTTTGTTGCAAGTTGTAAGTCTGCAAAAAGCATCGTAGCATCAGGCGAAGCAAGCGACAAGCTTTCGGCCAAGCAAGTCATAAAACAACATCAAAGCAGCAATGCAAACTTCAAAACGTTGCAAGCTAGAGTGAAAATAGATTTCATCCAGAATCAAAAAGAACAAGGGGCTAGTTTTAAACTCAGAATTGAAAAGGACAAGGTTATTTGGTTAAGTGAATCAATTCTAGGAGCAGTAAGAATGATGATTACACCAGAAAAGGTACGTTTTTATAACAAATTAGATAATGAGTATTTTGATGGAGATTATAAATTGTTGAGCGATTTTGTAGGTGTAGATTTAGATTTCAACAAAGTACAGAATATATTATTGGGCCAAGCCATATTCGATTTAAAAGATGAGCCACATACGGTTTCGGTTAATGAGAATTCCTATGCGCTTCAACCCAAAGATCAGAATGCATTGTTAGAATTGTTTTATTTAATTAATCCATCGCATTTTAAAATGGATAGTTTACAATTGTTTCAACAGTTAAAAAAGCGTATTCTTCAAGTGGATTATAAATCCTACCAAGAGGTTAAAAAACAAATCCTACCGAAGGATATTAGAATCATTGCGGTGGAGGATTCTGAGGAAGTTGCCATTACCATGGAGTTTAAGTCCATAACATTAAACGAAGACGTTAGATTTCCATTTAATATTCCATCAGGATATAAAGAAATAGTTATCAAGTAAAGCTAAATGAATAAACGATTATATATATTTTTATTTATAGGATGTCTACTATCCTCAATGACCTTAGATGCTCAAAGCGACAAGCAAAAAAAGCTGGAAGAACAACGGCAACAAATCCTTAAGGAAATAAAACAATTTCAAGCGTTTCTATTGGGCAAAAAGAAAGAAGAAAAATCTGAAATCACCCTTATAGAAGACTTAAACTATAAAGTCCGTAGAAGGGAAAACCTAATAAGAATTACTAACGAGCAGGCCAACTTGCTTACAAGAGAAATTAATGCTAACCAGCAAGAAATAACAAGCCTTAGAGCACAGCTGCAAGAGTTAAAAGACGATTACGCAGCCATGATTGTAAAGTCTTACAAGAGCAAATCAGAGCAAAGTAAGGTGATGTTTTTGTTGTCATCCAACAATTTTAAGCAAGCCTACAAACGGTTACAATACATAAGGCAATATGCTGATTATCAAAAAGAGCAAGGAGAACTAATAAAGAAAAAAACCAAAGAGTTACAAGAACTAAACTTAGAGTTATCTAAACAGAAAGCAGATAAGGATAAATTAATTCAAGAAAACAGAATAGCAAAACGAGAACTAGAGAAAGAGCTAGAAGAGCGGGAGAAATTAATGGCTATCATTAAGGCTGATATGAATAAATATTCAGCTCAAATAAAACAAAAAAAGCAAGAGGCAGACCGGCTAGATAAGGAAATCAACAGATTAATTAGAGAGGCTATTGCGGCTTCTAATGAAAAGGCAGGCAAAAAAACATCTACAGGAAAGTTTGTGCTAACACCGGCAGAAAAGATTGTTGGTGAAAGTTTTGAGGCCAATAAAGGAAGATTGGGATGGCCAGTTGAGCGAGGTATAATTAAGGGTAAGTTTGGAAAAACTAGGTCACTCACCGACAATACAGTTGAGGTAAACAATTCTGGAATTAAAATAGCAACAACCACAGACGCAGATGTTAAAGCGGTGTTTAATGGTGAAGTCTCAAGAATTATTGTTGTAAAGAATGGCAATCCAGGAATTTTAGTTCGTCACGGTAATTATCTTACTATTTACTATAACCTATCTAAAGTATTTGTAAAACCAGGTGACAAAGTAACCGCAGGACAAGTCATTGGCAAGGTATTTACCAGCAAAGTTACGGGAGAAAGTCTTCTTGATTTTAGGCTTTTTAAGAATGATCAAAAATTGAATCCTGAGTATTGGTTAGCTAAGAATTAAACCCTTACCAATACATATCCATTTCTTGTTTTTCGGTAGTGGTTTCCATTAAAGAAGTAGTAACGCTTTCCTTTTACTCGTACAATTTTGTACTCTCTCGGTAATTTTTTTACTACCGTAACAGTATTTTCAGGCTGCACAACTACGACACGCCTAGCGCAAGAGTTTAAACTTAAGGAAAATACGAAAACTAAAGTATAAACTAAAAATCTCATCATTAATACAATTTGGTTAATGATAAGACTAATAGTTTTAGAAATGGTTTAATTAGACTTGTCATTCCGAACATGATATGGTATCCAATTACAATAAAGATTGTGACAGATTACTGTTTCACTTAGACTTGCTTTGCAAGGTGTTCTCGATAAAATATCTTTTATCTCAACCAATGCTCAGTGACCAACACAGGAATGACAAAATAGAAATTACTCAAAAAGAGCCTTCAATTCGGTAGCATCTGAAGGTTTCATTTTTCCCGCCAACACCAAACTCAATTGTTTACGACGCAAAGCAGCATTGTAACGCTCTTTTTCTAAATCTGTTTCTGGAATAAGTTCGGGGATTTTTACAGGTCTTCCTGTTTCATCAACTGCAACAAAGGTATAAATAGCTTCGTTAGCTTTAACACATTCCCCAGATTCACGATCTTCAATCCAAACGTCCATATAAACCTCCATTGAAGAGGTAAAAGCGCGAGATACTTTTGCTTCTATAGTAACGACACTACCAAGAGGCACAGATCTGTTAAATGCAACATGATTTACAGATGCAGTTACAACAATACGTCTAGAATGGCGTCTTGCAGCAATACTTGCCGCTCTATCCATTCGTGCTAGCAGTTCGCCACCAAACAGATTGTTTATGGGATTGGTTTCGCTAGGTAAAACAAGATCTGTAACAACAGTTTTGGACTGGAATGCGGTTCTTGGTTGCATAAATTTTTAAAATTTGTGCAAAGATAAGCCGATTTTAGATTGTAGCCGTACGATTTTAGATTTAATAATAATGGGGTAAGTGTTATCCTAAGCGCAGTAGAAGATTAATATAAAGATGAACGATTAATCTAATTTTCTTATCAGTAACCAAGCGTCTTTATTATGCTCATTTCTGATTTTGTAAAGCGCTCTTTGTGCTTCGAGTCTGGTCTCAAAGCTTGCGTAAACTACCTCGTGTAATCCATAACGGTTTTTGCCAATCTTTCTGGCCTTATAGCCCTTTTCCCTAAGCTGATTTACCTTTTTATCGGAGTTGGCTTCTACTCTAAAAGCACCGGCTACAATATGATAGTTGCCAGTTTGTTTTTCTATTGATAAAGTGGCAGCAGGTAATGGATTACTAATAATAAAAGTGGCCTCTTGCACTTTAGCGTCAAGTTGTGCATTCGCTTCTTCTTGTGCTAATTGGTTGTGATTTTCAATGGTATTATTATAGTACTTAAAAGCACCAAAACCACTTAAACCTAAAACAATTACAGCTGCCGCAGCATATTTTAACCAGTTGTTATTAGAACGCTTTTCTGGAGTAAAGGCAATAGGTGCGGCCTCTTCAATGGTTTCAACTTCTTTTTTGTAAACCTCACGCTTAATATCTTGTGACGTAAAGTGCGATAAACCAAAAGAGTCTGTTAAATAATTGATATGACTTGATGGATTGAATACAATTTTACCTTCCGTATTTAAAACCAGCTCACCAATGTTTTCAAACTGAATGGTTTCTCCTTCAACAAGATAAGATTTTATTGATTTTACCTGCTTAGCAATCTTATCATTAGCGGTAGCATAAGGTACTTTTTCTACTTCAGCAATATAGTTAGCTAATAATCCGTCATTATTCTGTAATTGCTCATTAAAAGACAATACTTTTTTTGGCGGATAAAACGTGTGTGTAGAGCTGTGCACTTTTGCCGAAACACGATTGGTTAAGAAAGCACCTAATTGAGGTACAGTAACACAATCGTATCGGTATAGAAGGTCGCTAATGTAAGTTTCTAACTGCATACGGAAACAAAGTTAAAAATTTTTAAAAGTGAAAAAAGTTTAAGCTGGTTTAGTTATTAACATCAGAAAAATTTAGTTTCTTGTAGGTTTGAAAATCAATAGTTTGAATGACAGAACAAGAGTTAATTTATGCCTTAGCACTGCAACACGTACCAAAAATTGGTGCAACAACAGCCAAAAAATTGATTAATCATTGTGGTTCTGCAGAAGCAGTTTTAAAAGAAAAAAAATCTAAACTGTTAAGAATAGATGGTATAGGTAAAGTAACTATTGAAGGACTTTTTGATGCTATCCACATTGAAGAAGCCGAAAATGAATTACGATTCATAAAAGACAACCAGATAAAAGCCCATTATTTTACCGAAGACACGTACCCTGAAAAGCTAAAACATTGTATTGATGGGCCAATCGTTCTTTTTCAATCTGGAAATATTAATTTAAATCAAAAGCACATAATCAGTATTGTTGGAACCCGAAAAATTACCACCAACGGTATTGCCTTTTGTGAAAAACTGATAGAACAACTGTCTTCTTATAATCCTGTCATAGTTTCTGGCTTTGCTTATGGCACAGACATTACGGCTCAAAAAGCAGCTATAAAGCATAACCTACAAACCATTGGTTGTTTGGCCCATGGACTTAATCAGATTTACCCTAAAGTTCACAAAAAATATGTTGCTGAAGTAGAAAATCATGGTGGATTCTACACCGATTTTTGGAGCACCGACGTCTTTGATAGAAATAATTTTTTAAAACGAAATCGTATTATTGCAGGCCTTAGTGAAGCCACTATAGTAATTGAATCTGCAGAAAAAGGTGGAAGCTTGGTTACAGCAGATATTGCAAACTCATACGATAGAGAGGTCTTTGCTGTACCTGGTAGAACTACTGATAGTCAGAGTGTAGGTTGCAATAACCTAATAAAATTTCAGAAAGCCCATTTGTTGTCCGATCCTTTAGATGTGCCTTATCTATTGAATTGGCAATTAGAGGATGATGCTTCGACAGGCTCAGCAACCAAGCCAGTAGTACAAAAGCAGCTTTTTGTTGAGTTAGAGCCGGACGAAAAGACGATATACAATTACTTAA
>JAGQZO010000076.1 GCA_020435515.1 Winogradskyella sp.
ATTATAGATGTTGACAATTTAGACTTTGTTGCAAATCCTGAAGATTTAGGTGGTATTATTAATAGAATTGATGCAGAAATTAACGGTTTATTTTAAGCAATAAATCCGTATTTCTTGGCATGCTCAATTGCTTGAACACTACTTTCAACTAGTAAAATCTCTGTTGTTTTAAAATTATCCACAAGAGATTTTACTCTAATCATTTTCTGTTTGTGTTTAACACTGCGTAGATAAATAGCCAGAATTCTATTGGGAAACTCTTCAGCAATCTCCATATAAATATCTGGATCGTGTTCGCCACTATCTCCAATTAGTATAAATGGTAAATTAGGATAGGTTTTTAGTAAATTCAATATTTCTTTTTGCTTTTGAGGCTTATCATCTTGAGGTTGCTTCCTAAGAAGGTTACTAAAGTTTCTAAGCAATATTGGGCCTTTAGGGAAATTATGTTGTTTTAAAAATAACTCAAGATAACGATAAAGATTCCACGGACTGTGACTCACGTAGAAAATAGGATTGGCATTTTTGCCTGATACTCCTCTATGCAGTTTATGATAAAAATCTGCCGCACCTTCAAGTGGAATTCTATTCTTAGCGTGTTTAAAAACCGAATTATAAATCACTTTCCATTTTAAAGTACTGACCACACCTGTATGAATTATAGTATCGTCAATATCACTGGCAACACCAAATTGAGCATTAGTTGAAGGTATCAGTATTTCTCCTGGAAATCTATTTTCGTTTTGAATAGTTCTCTTAATGTTTACATCGTTGTAAGACAATTCAAAAGGCAGCCAGCCTTCGTCATTAGTAAGTTTAGACAACTTAGATAAATTGGCTTCAACTTTATAGTAACCATCTCTATCTGTTTGTCCTTTTAAAATCTTTCCGCTTGGTAATTTTATATTTATACCAACATTTTTAATTTCATCAGTTTCAAAACGTTTCCAAGTGTTAACAATGAGATGCCAAGTATTTTGATTTTCCAAATCAATCGATTCATCTTCCAAAGCTCTTCCTCGCGCATAGAAATGCGAGTCTGTACCGTAACCTTGAAACGCAATAATCTGAAGAGGGTCTTTTTTAAACATCTGAAGCTTGAATATGTAAAAATAAAAAAACCACGCTGTTTAGCGTGGTTTTAATAATTAGTTATTAAAAAAATTATTCTTTTGTAATATTTACTTCTTCAATAGTTTTCTCAACTCCTTTAGCTTCACTTTTCACAGTTGCTTCAAAAGCCTCTAATTCCTTTTTCACTTCAGCTTCTGTACCTTCAAAAGTAATCACTTCAGAAACTTTTTCACCATCTTTCATAGTAGAATAGTTTACTGTAGCTTTAGCCATATCTTTTGACTCTACTGTCATTTCTATTGATACTTCATCTTCATTGTTAGCCAAACCTTCATCTGAAGAATGACCACCTAAGATTGGTGCTATTACTAAACCAACTAAACACGTTAATTTAATTAAAATGTTCATTGAAGGACCAGACGTATCTTTAAAAGGATCTCCAACTGTATCACCTGTTACAGCTGCTTTGTGGGCATCTGAACCTTTGTAAGTCATTTGTCCATTGATTTCAACACCAGCTTCGAAAGACTTCTTAGCGTTATCCCAAGCACCACCAGCGTTATTTTGGAAGATTGCCCACATTACACCACTTACACAAACACCAGCCATATAACCTCCAAGTGGTTCAGCACCAAAAACTAAACCAATAATTATTGGGGTAATTATGGTAATAAGACCTGGCAATAACATTTCTTTTAATGCAGCTTTTGTAGAAATATCCACACATTTTGCATATTCAGGTGTGCCAGTTCCTTCCATAATACCAGGAATTTCTCTAAACTGACGACGTACTTCCTGAACCATCTCCATAGCTGCTTTACCTACAGATTGCATAGCTAATGCAGAAAAGATTACAGGTATCATTCCACCAACAAATAACATTGCTAAAACATCTGCTTTAAAAATGTTAATTCCGTCAATTCCTGTAAACGTTACATAAGCAGCAAACAAAGCCAATGCTGTTAACGCTGCAGAAGCAATAGCAAAACCTTTACCTACTGCTGCGGTTGTATTACCAACAGAATCTAAAATATCTGTACGCTCACGAACGTGAGGCTCTAATTCACTCATCTCTGCCACACCACCTGCGTTATCTGCAATTGGTCCAAAAGCATCAATAGCTAACTGCATTGCAGTTGTAGCCATCATAGCAGAAGCCGCTAAAGCAACTCCATAAAATCCTGCTAAGGCATAAGAACCATAAATTGCAGCTGCAAATAAGATGACAGATAAGAATGTGGATTTCATACCTACAGCTAAACCTGCGATAATATTTGTTGCAGCACCTGTAGAACTATTTCTAACAATATCTAGAACTGGTTTTTTACCTAAAGACGTATAATATGCTGTAACCATGGATATTAAAGCACCAACAGCCAATCCAATCATTGCTGCATAGAATACGTGACGCGAAGGAATCATTTTTACTCCCTCACCGAAAAATTTCATTTCCATAGTCATTGGTAACATCCAACGGATTAAGAACCAACTTGCAACCAATGTTATAATAATTGATACCCAGTTACCCATATCCAATGCTTTTTGAACTTGTGCTTCTTTAGCATCATTAGATGATATTCTCACTAAGAAAGTCCCAATAATTGAGGCCAATATACCTACACCAGCAATTACCAAGGGTAATAGGATTGGTCCCATGTTATTAAATGCATCTGTAAACTGCGTTGTAGCAGACATATCCTTAATGACATAGTTACCTAATACCATAGCCGCCAATACTGTTGCAACGTAAGACCCAAATAAATCGGCACCCATACCTGCAACATCACCAACATTGTCACCTACGTTGTCTGCAATAGTTGCTGGGTTACGAGGATCATCCTCTGGAATACCAGCTTCTACTTTACCAACCAAGTCGGCTCCTACGTCTGCTGCTTTGGTATAGATACCTCCGCCAACTCTTGCAAATAGTGCAATGGACTCTGCACCCAAAGAGAAACCAGCTAGGGTTTCTAAAACCACAGTCATTTCGTTATAGAAATTTCCCCCTTCAGTCATGAACTGACCTAAGAAGATAAAGAATAATAAACTTAATCCTAAAACTGCTAAACCAGCCACACCTAGTCCCATAACAGTGCCACCACCAAATGATACTTGTAATGCTTTTGGCAAACTTGTTTTGGCAGCTTCTGCAGTACGAGCATTAGCTTCGGTTGCAATACGCATACCTACATTACCTGCTAAAGCAGAGAAGACTGCACCTATTATAAATGCCGGAATAATCATTACACTTGTAGTATCAACCACTTGAGAAATTCCGAATAATGCAGCAGATGCTATAATTACAAAAACTAGCAATAAACGATACTCTGCACCTAAAAAGGCCAAAGCACCTTCTTTAATTGCTTTAGATATGTTCTGCATTTTTTCACTTCCTGCATTTTGCTTTTTTACCCATGACATTTTTATAAACATAAAAAGCAATCCGACGATTGCTAATACCATTGGTACAAAAATCATATTTGATTCCATAAATATTTATTGAGATTAGTTATTCGCTTTTAAAACTGGGCAAAAGTAGTAAATTAATGTTAATAGAAAAACCCTTTGACAAGTAATGCCATAGGGTTTTTTATAATTGTAGTGACAAAAAATTAATTAAATAGTAAAATCACCTTTTTTCTTGTGCTCACTATTCTCATATCTTTCAACACATTTATGGTATATGTTGTGGGCTTCAACAGCATCTCCCCAACCACCAACATCAACCTTTTTCTTTTCTAAATCTTTATAAACCTGGAAAAAATGCTCAATTTCCTTTAAGCGGTGAGGATTCAAATCAAAAACATCATTTCGTTGACTCCAGATTGGGTCAGATACTGGGACACATACAATTTTTTCATCAGGCCCTTTTTCATCTGCCATATGAAAGACGCCTATGGGCTTAACCTCAATAACGCACATAGGAAATGTTGGTTCTGCCGTAAGTACAAGCACATCAAGTGGATCACCATCCAATGCCAAGGTTTCTGGTATAAAACCATAATCACCAGGATACATCATTGATGAAAACAGCATTCTATCAAAACGAATTTTCTTCAAATCAAAATCATATTCATACTTATTACGGCTTCCTTTAGGGATTTCGATTAAAACGTCAAAAGTTAATGTATTGTTTGTTTCCATTGAAAAATTTTAAAAGACTGCAAATATAGCCTAAGACTAAGGTATTGCAAAACGTCGTGATTAAATTATATCTTAAAAATAGAAACCAAAACTACCTGTGACACCAAAACGTCTAGCATCGGGATTATCTAGATAATTTCCTCTAAAATTGAAATCTATTCTTAGAATTTTAAAAATATTTGCTACACCAAAACTATACTCATAATACATACGAGTATCTGGTGCTAGTAAAGGAAATTCTAGTGGATTCCCTGTGGTACTTAGTGCTATATTTTCATCAGACAATTCACCCCAAACACCACGTAAACCTACAATTGCTCTTAGGTTGTATTTCTTTAAAAATGGTATTCTTGAAAATAAACGTCCATTAAAATTGTGTTCTAAATGCACAGAAGTATAAGTGTCGGTTACAAACTCATAAAAATCGAGTTGTGAAAAAGTATTGTAAATTGAAAAATACGTTTGATTACCTGGCACGACACTAAGTAATCCTAAAGGTACTTCTCCAAACGTTTTACCAGCTTCGATTGACGTTACCAAACGACCAAACCCACCTACTTGCCAAGGCTGAATATAAGAAAACTGAACTTTTGTATAATCAAAATCACTATCAAACCAATTGCGATCTCCACGAGTAACCTGAGCAAAGAGAGTTGCAAAATTATCATTTTTGTTTTTGCGCTCTACACCAAAGCCTGTCATTTCGCGTTTGGGGAAATAAGATAATGCCAATCTACTTTCAAACTGTTTGATTTCAGAGGAAATTCCTGTTGAAGATTCAGGGTCATTATAATCTAAACTGAATGTCTCCGATGCAGACATTAACGACCTGAAACTTCCATCTAAACGAATTTCAAAATTTCTTGAAGGTTCTATTGAAAATCCTAGATTGGTTAAATTGATGTTGGTTAATTTATCGTTAGCGCCTGCTGTAAAAACAGCATTGGAAGCCAAACTTCTACCCAAAACATCTGTAGAACTTGTAAGACTGGCTCCTATTTGCTCTATATCTCGCCTATTGCCACCAAAGATGGTAAATCGACTCCTTTTGTCTAGTAACCATTTACCAGAAATGCCATACTTAAATTTATCGTCTCTAAAACCATAAGCCAAAAAGCCTTCTAGTCTCCACAAATCGTTTGGACCAAAATATGTACGACCACCAGTTCTAAGTCGCAACCCTTCAACCTCATTAAACCCAAATGTTGAGAAAATTGGGCCATAATCAAAATTAATACTCGGAAACTCTATGTAACCAGAAGCCAGTATACTTCCTAAATTATAGAGCCTTTTAAACTTCTTTACTGTTTTTAAAGTGTCTAACATTTTGTAGACACCTTTTTCGTCTTTGTTTAAAGCTTCTAATCTATTCTTTTCCCAAAATTCATCTTCTCGATTGTATATGTCTTCATCATAACTATAAACTACCTTCTCATAGAATTTTTCATCTTTTGGCTCATTGAATTTATAGTTATCATAAAGCGTTGTTCGTTTTCCATATACACCTCGTGACTTTTCTTTCTTATTCAATGCAAAATCTGA
>JAGQZO010000077.1:0-24113 GCA_020435515.1 Winogradskyella sp.
GTTAAATCTGCCATACATTAAATCTGAAGGTAATGCAACCGACGCTACTTTGGCCAACAATGACTTTGAGAATGAAAGAAGTGGCATCCAAGATTTAAAAGTATATTTGAAATATAGGTTTTCTCGTCTCAATCTAGGGGAAAATACCTTGGATTTAATAGGTTCGGTTGGTCTAGAAACACCACTAGGAGATTATAGTGCTGATGAAGGTCTCCAATCTATTATTGCCATTGGTAACGAAGCTTCTAGTTTCAATACTTTTGGAATAGCTACATTCAAAACTAAGTCAGGCGTATTTGCTACTGGACAGGTTGGCTATAGCTTTAGAGGAAATAGTGTGCCAAACGCTTTGATAAGTGAATTGAAACTGGGTTACGCTGCCTCGAAATTTTATTTAGATGCATTTATTGCCAATCAGCTCTCAGATAAAGATGGTGTAGATATTTTAGGAGAAGGCTTTGTTGGTTTTTTCCCTGCCACAAGAGTCAATTACACAAGAGTTGGTGTTAATGGATACGTGCCATTATTTGAGGGTATAGGTCTTACAGCTGGTGCAAATACGTACGTTGCAGGTAGAAATATAGGTAAATCCACAGGTTATTACGGAGGATTGGTCTATTCATTCTAAAATAACAATCTAATAAATATTAGTAATAGACTTAAATAAACTTTAAAAATATAATTATGAAAAATTCACATATACTAAAAAATACTATCATTTCATTTCTTTTGATAGGCTTTTTAAACTCTTGCGAAACACCATCCAATTACGAGGATGAAGATCCTTCCATAGCTTTTATAGCGGTATCAAATCCAAATTTTAGTACGTTGGAAGCTGCAGCAGTCGCTGGTGGTGTAGCAGGTCCTTTGAGTAATCCAAATCCAAATGACCCATCGGGTGACTATACTGTTTTTGCACCAACAAATGATGCTTTTGCAAGATTGGGATTAAATTCTGAAACTCTAGGTGTTTTACAAAAGCCCTTTTTAACCAATACATTATTGTATCACGTTTCTAATGGAAACTTAGCGGGTAGTGCTATTATGGAAGGCGGTACTTCAACATCTGCTATAGGTGTTGACAGACGTTTTATTTCACGTGATGGAGCAACATATATCAATGGTTCACAAATTTTAGCCACAGATGTAATGGCTAGTAACGGAACGGTTCACGTTATAGATAAGGTCATGATTGCTACCGGAGTTGATATTGTACAGTCTGCAATTGCTTTGCAAAGTGCGGAGGTATTTATTAACCCAGAATTGTCTTATTTGGTAGAAGCGGTGCTTTATGCCGATTTAGCTGGAGCTTTGAGTGCGTCTGAAGGAAGTCCGTCATTTACGGTTTTTGCGCCTACTGATCAAGCGTTTATAGATTTAGGAGCGGCATTGGGTCTCACCTTTACGCAACCATCAGATATTAGACAATTGCCTGTAGAAGTTGTAACTGCTGTACTTTTAAATCATGTGGTTGCAAACGATGGTAAATTTACTCCAGAATTAAACCAAGGTGCTATTACACCATTAGGCGGAGATGATTTAACGCTAGGAGCTTTTACAAACGGAACGCTTACTGTAACTGGCGCAGGAAATGGAGGAGAACCTGCTAATATGGTCATTCCAGATGTGCAGACTAACAATGGAATTGTACATGTTATAGATAGGGTATTATTGCCTAATCTATAATTTGATTTTTAGTTAATTGTTTTAAAAGCCACGACGTTTAGTTGTGGCTTTTTTAGTTTTCTTATTTTAGAATTTTACCCAAAAGCTACTTGTTCTCATTAACAAGAGACATTAAATCTACATCGTTTCCTAACAAAATCTCATTAGGATTTATGCGTCCCTTCATACTATCATTTTCTAGTTTTAAAACACCTCTTGGGCAGACCGCACTGCAAATACCACAGCCTACACAGCTAGAGCGTACAATATTTTCACCTTTTTGAGCATAGGCACGTACATCTATTCCCATCTCGCAGTACGTAGAACAGTTGCCACAAGAAATGCATTGTCCGCCATTGGTTGTAATTCTAAATTTTGAAAATAAGCGTTGCTGAAACCCTAAGATTGCAGCCATAGGGCAACCAAATCTGCACCAAACTCGACTGCCAAAAATAGGGTAGAAGCCTGTACCGATTACACCAGAAAAGATAGAGCCAATTAAAAAGCCATAGCTTTTTCTCAAACTTTCAGATTTAAATACAAACAAAGTATTGTCTTTACTAAAAAAGTACATGGCAAAAAGCACTGCAATCACTACAAAATAGCCAATGGCACCATACTTGGCGTCTTTAGCTAATTCTTTACGTTTAAAAATCATGGTGCCTGCAAAAACTAGTGTTAATAATACAGCAACACCAATTAAAAACGACGATTTTGTGAGCCAATATTTACTTGTGTCATTTCCTAAATAACTATGTATTACTGCTGTTGTCATAAGCACAACAAAGACTAATACTGAGTGGATAACCCAACGTTCTACATTCCAGGCAAATTTAGATTTGTCACTTAATTGTCTAAAGCTATCACCAGCAGTTTCAGCTAATGCTCCGCAACCGCAAACCCAAGAACAGTACCAGCGTTTTCCATACTTGTAAGTTAAAATTGGTGTAATAACAAAAATGGAAACGACACCAAAAATGAGCATGGCTAACCCAATATTTCCAGCATTTATAAATGCTTTTATGCGATATTGTTCAAAATTATAGTAGTTAAGAGGCCAAACGTTTTTTAAATCGTAATATGGTAAATCGCTGTTCATTACGTACATAAATTCTGGTATTAAAAACGCAAATGCCAACTGAAAAAACATTACCGAAATAGTACGTATTTGCTCGTATCGATTATGTCTATATTTCAAAATGAATTTATACCCAAAGACTAAAATAGCTACAGTGTAGAGTGTACCGTAAACAAACCATTGGCTGGCGTTTCTTCCGCTTAGTAATTGGCTCAAAGGGTCAAAAAGGGCAATTAAACCAGTGTTGCTCCCATCTTTTTGAGCTAGTCCCAGATACTGAGGATAAAAATAAAGCACAATGTAAAACAAGGTTAAGACAACACCAATTAACCAACCAATTAGTCCTTTTGAGGATAAGGATTTAAAATAGACACCGTCATTTTTAATACCTTTAGATTTACTTAAATACATGCTATTGGAAAACCAGATAACACCAGCAAAAAGCATTGATAAAGCAAGGGTTAATGTTGTGGCTTTATTAGGGAATTCTACATTGAATAATGCTAAGGTAAAAATAAATAAACCTAACATTCCGACTGCAGAGGCTACTTTCTGAGTTTTTGTTAACCCATAAGAATTAGCCAAAGACATGCTGTAATTTAATTTTAAGCTCATATTGAATTGGTTTGTAAGGTGTTATTATAACTTGCTTTTATTTCATTTTCAAAGCGCTTATAAAATTCAGGATCAAAATTAGCCTCTTCTAGATGGTTGATTACATAGTCTAAATCTCGTTTTTCGTTGAGCCACCTATCAAAAACCTCGTGACGCATTCTAATACCAAACGTATTAATACCCAAAAATTGATTAGTATCTCTGTGGTAGGCTATAGTAATACATTTGGTGTCGTCGTTATGTTTCCAATGAAAATGAGCTTCATAATCGGGTTTACCTTTTTTACCATGAACCCAACCATAAGTTTGGTATTCGATATCTAAAAATTTGGCACTGTTAAACCAATGGCCAGGTTTGTATTCCATTCGGTTGCCACAAATAGTTTGGGCTAGGGTTTCACCCATCATACGTCCCGTGTACCAAACTGCTTCAATGGATCTACGGTTGCCAATAGCTTCGTATTGCTCAGCGCAATCGCCAATGGCATATACATCAGTAATATTGGTTTCTAAAAAACGATTGACCAAAACACCTCTGTTGATTTTGATTTTAGAATCTTTTAAAAATGAGATATTAGGTGTTACTCCAGCAGTTAACCCAACAAAATCACATGGAAGTTCTTCACCAGTTTCTTCAATTATAATAGACTTTACTTTACCGTTATGGTCCGAAATAATTTCCTTTAAATTGGTAGATAAACGCAAATCGATATGATGATTTTTGATATGCCTGTTAATCATTTGACTTTCCCCTTCAGGTAAAACACCATTCCAAAAACTACTTTCACGTACCAAAAAAGTCACAGGAATATTTCTAGAATTCAACATTTCTGCCAATTCAATACCAATTAATCCGCCACCAACAATAACTGCGCGCTTACAGACTTTATTGTTTGGTGCGTAGACTTCAAGATTTTCCAAATCTTGCTTACTATACAAGCCTTGTACGCCATTTAAGTCTTGGCCAGGCCAACCAAATTTATTGGGTTTACTTCCGCTAGCTATAACCAGTTTATCATATACTAATGTATCACCTTCGTTAAAATGAAGTGTTTTAGTGTCTGTATCAATGTTATTCACATACCCTTTTTTTAGTTCGATAGTGTTCTTTTTCCAGAACCAATTTTCATAAGGCTGTGTGTGTTCAAAGGTCATGTGTCCCATATACACATACATCAAAGCTGTACGAGAAAAAAAGTAATGACTTTCGGCAGAAATGATAGTGATTTTTTTATTAGATAATTTTCTGATGTGTCTTGCAAGTGTAACGCCAGATATACCGTTACCAATTATAGCAATATGTTCCATGTTTTTGATTTAGTTGTGTGTTAGGTCGCAATTAAAGATAAGACCTTAATTATTGAATTCAATTTAGAAGAGATATAAATTAGAATGGAGTTGTAAGGTTTTTAACTTTTTAAAGATGTGGCTTTTCTTTAAATTTACGCTATGAGAATAGTAGTCTTGTTTTTAATAGCCATAATTTTAGGTTGCTCGGCAGCACCATACAAGCCAAGTAAAATAAATGGTGTAAGCTTTGTGGCTGCGAGAGATGCGGTAGATAGTACACATGTGGCGCCTGTTGTAAATGTCAATGCCAATTATGCAGCTATTATGCCGTTTGGTTTTATAAAAAATCTAGAGCATCCAGAAATTATTCACAACACCGACAGACAATGGTTTGGCGAAACCAGAGCGGGTGCAGAGCAATATATTTCTCAATTAAGAAAAGCAAACATCAAAGTGATGATTAAACCACAGATTTGGGTTTGGCGAGGAGAATTTACGGGAGAGATTATGATGACAAGCGAAAATGATTGGCAGGAATTAGAAAACGCTTACTCCAGTTTTATTTTAGAATATGCAGATATGGCCGAAAAGGTTAATGCCGAAATATTTTGCATTGGTACAGAGTTGGAGTTGTTTGTAAAGTTTAGACCAGAATATTGGTTCCAACTCATTGATAAAATTAAAACAATTTATAAGGGCAAACTCACCTATGCAGCCAATTGGAATGAATTTGCCAAAACACCTTTTTGGGATCAATTGGATTATATAGGTATAGACGCGTACTTTCCAATAAGTGATAAAAAAACACCTAGTTATGAAGATTGTTTAGAAGGCTGGAAATCTCATAAACCCATTATAAAACGACTCTCAGAACAAATCGAGAAACCAGTTTTATTTACAGAATACGGTTACAGAAGCGTAGATTATTCTGGAAGGCAGCCTTGGGTTTCGGACCATACAATGAGGGACGTTAATCTTGAGGCACAGGTAAATACAATAAGGGCATTATTCGACACTTTTTGGTATGAGGATTGGTTCGCAGGTGGTTTTTTATGGAAATGGTTTATTAAACACGATGAAGTTGGAGGGCATGATAATCCAATGTTTACACCGCAAAATAAACCAGTTGAAGAAGTTCTGAGAGAATATTATAAGAATTAGTATTTTTGTGTATTAACTACACAAAGATGGCACTCATACAAAATATAAAAATTGCTGTAGATGCAGTGGTTTTTGGTTACGAATCCAAAAAGTCTTTATCTGTTTTATTGATTAAAAGAGGAGTAGAACCCTTTAAAGATGCTTGGGCTTTACCTGGAGGATTAGTTTTGGAAGAGGAGTCTTTAGAAGCAGCTGTTAAAAGAGAACTCAAGGAAGAAACAGGTGTTACCATTGATTATTTAGAGCAATTGTACACTTTTGGTGAGCCTAAACGAGACCCTAGAAATAGAGTAGTAGCCGTAAGCTATTTTGCTTTGGTAAAGCCACATCATTTTAAAATTGAGGCCAGTACAGATGCTGTTGAGGCACAATGGTTCACTTTAGATAAATTACCGAAATTAGCCTTCGACCACAAGAAAATTTTAAACATGGCTAAGGAGCGTTTAAAAGCCAAGTTGACCTATCAACCTATTGGGTTTGATTTGTTAAATAAAGAGTTTCCGTTTTCAGATCTTGAACATTTATATACTTCCATTTTAGAAAAAGACATGGATAGACGTAACTTTAGAAAGAAAATCCTAAGCTTCGATATTCTTGAGGAGACTGACAAAATAAGCCAAAAAGGAAGTGGCAGGCCAGCTAAACTCTTTAAGTTTAATCAAAAGAAATACAACGCACTTTTACAGGAAGGGTTCCATTTTGAAATTAAGTTTGTGTAAAAAAAACACAAATAATTTTGTAGCTGAATAAATTTAATCTAAGTTTGTGTAAAAATAACGCAAAATGTATTTAAATTTAGATGCTCAATTTCAGCCTTTTCAATCAGAAAATAATATTCAGTTTGAGGTTTTTACCTTTTCTGGAGGTGAGCCTCATATTAAGATTTTGACAGATGTTTCTAATCAAACCGAAGTTACTATCACAACGAGAATTCAATCTTTTAATGATTTTGGATTGTTGCTCTTAGTTGTAGATGCATTAAGACGGTATGGTGTAGAGAAATTAAATGTATTCATACCTTATTTTCCAGCAGCAAGGCAAGATCGGGTTATGGTAAAAGGTGAACCCTTGTCGGTAAAAGTGTATGCGAATTTGTTAAACCAATTGAATTTAAATAAAATCACTATATACGATCCGCATTCTGAAGTTACACCAGCTGTTCTAAATAACTGTGAGGTGATTACTAACCACTCATTTATCCAGAAAGTAGTGGCTACTTTAGACAAGGATATTTTGTTGATCTCACCAGATGGTGGAGCTTTAAAAAAGATTTATAAAGTATCTGAATTTTTAGCAGGAATACCAGTAGTAGAATGCTCAAAAACTCGAAACGTGAAAAACGGACAATTAGAAGGGTTTAGAGTTTATAAAGATAATCTGCAAGGTAAAGATTGTTTAATTGTAGATGACATATGTGATGGAGGTGGGACTTTTATCGGTTTGGCGAAAGAACTGAAAAAGCATAATGTAGGCAATTTATATTTAGCTGTAAGTCATGGTATTTTTAGTAAAGGTCTTGAGGAACTCAATCAATATTTTACAAAGATTTTTACTACGGATAGTTTTAAAACAATAAATGGTGGTATTGAACAGGTAGAATTAAAGGAATTGATAAAATGAAAACAGTAACGCTGTACAGACCAATAGGAGAAAAAGAATTAGTTCTAATCGCTCAAAGTGGGTTTAAGAAATTTCCGCCAAGATTAGAATGGCAGCCAATATTCTATCCGGTTTTAAACGAAGAATATGCCATCGAAATAGCTTCTAAATGGAATATAAATGATGAGTTTGGAAACTATTTAGGTTTTGTAACTGAATTTGAAATTACTGAGGAAGAATTTCTGAAATATAAAATTGAGAACGTAGGAGGTAAAATACATAACGAGTTATGGGTCCCAGCTGAAAGTTTAAAAATGTTTAATAGTGCCATTGTTGGAGATATAAAAATCACTAAGGTTTTTATCGGTGAGAAATTTACAGTCTCAACTAATCAAATTGTTAATGAGCAAATAGAAAAATTAAAATGAAACTAAAAATAAAATTATATAAAGAACAAATAGAAAAGTGGCCACTACAAGGTCATCATATCATGGCGCAATATGACAATGAGAAGATTATTGTATACCAGTCGTACAGACCAGAAATAGGAAATTTTGCAGTGCAAAACCAATATTTTGGTGGAGCTTTTAGTCTGAATAGAATGACCTGGATTAAACCAAATTTTCTTTGGATGATGTACCGTAACGGATGGGCAACAAAAGTTGGGCAAGAAGTTGTTTTAGCTATTCATCTAAAACGAGAGGTCTTTGAGCGCTATCTCAAACAAGCGGTTTATTCAAGTTATCAATCCGATTTGTATGAGTCTAGAGAAGATTGGCAAGAGCAAGTGAAAAATTCATCGATTCGTTTGCAATGGGATCCAGATCATGATCCCTATGGTGCTAAACTAGAACGCAGAGCTATCCAAATCGGAATAAGAGGAAAGGAAGTTGTAAGCTACGCAAAAGATGATATTTTAGAAATAGAAGACATTACACCTTTTGTAAAAGAGCAATATCAATTTGTTTTAAATAAGCAATTGGATCAATTAATGATTCCAGAGGAGCATTCTCTTGTATTTAATGATGAAGTATTGAATAAAAATTTAAGATTAAAATGAAAACTAAAATACACTCAGCATTATTTGGTTTAGCGGTAGGAGATGCTTTAGGTGTTCCTGTTGAGTTTAAAAACAGGGATTATTTAAAGCGATTTCCTGTTACCGATATGATGGAGTATGGTTCGCATCACCAACCAAAAGGAACATGGAGCGATGACAGTTCATTAGCGTTTTGCTTGGCTGAAAGTTTAGTCGAGGGTTTTGATTTAAGAGATATCGCATTAAGGTTTACGCAATGGGTTAATTCGGGTTTTTGGACGCCTCATGGAAAAGTTTTTGACATAGGAATTCAGACTAGAAGTTCTATATACACATTACAAAAAATACTTAGTCAAAAAGACTGTGAAGCCTTAGAGTTGTTAAAGTATGAAGCCGATGAGTATACTAACGGTAATGGTTCATTGATGCGAATATTGCCACTTCTATTTTATGTTAAGGATAAAAACATAAAGCAACAATTTGAAATGATTTGGAAAGTTTCTGCACTAACTCATGGACATATCAGAAGTGCTATATCATGTCTAATTTATTTGGTTTTTGCTGAAAAAATTATAGATGGTTACAACATGCAAGAAGCATATGTTTTAACCCAAAAAGAAATAAAACAATTCTTTAAATCCGAAGAGATATCAGATTATGAAGTAGAAAAATTCTCTAGATTAATTTATAACGATATCTCAAAATTAGATGAAAATGAAATAGGTTCAAGTGGTTATGTACTTCATACTTTAGAAGCTAGTTTTTGGTGCTTGCTCACCTCGAAAACCTATGAAGAAAGTGTTCTGAAAGCAGTAAATTTAGGTGATGATACAGACACTACAGGAGCAGTAGCAGGTGGTCTAGCAGGTCTATTATATGGCTATGAGGCAATACCAGAAAAATGGATAGATGTTTTAGCAAGGAAGGATGATATCATAGATTTAGGTGATAAGTTGTTTAGTAAATATGGATAAAGATGAACGAAAAAGATAAAAAACACATAAGTAAATTTTTAAGCCTGGTGTTACGACATCAACCAGACTATATAGGCTTAAACTTAAATGAAAATGGTTGGGCAGATATTAATGAACTTATTGAAAAATCAAAGCTTAAGAACTTAAATTTTTCATTTGAAGAATTGGAGGATATTGTAGTGACGAATGATAAACAACGTTTTGCTTTTAATGAAGATAAATCTAAAATAAGAGCAAACCAAGGTCATTCCGTTAAGACTGTAGATTTGCAATTACAAGCACTGCAACCACCAACGCTTTTATATCATGGTACAGTAGCTAAGTTTATGCAATCAATCAAAGCGAATGGATTACAAAAACGAAGCCGACAGCATGTACATTTAAGTGCAGATAAAGATACAGCAGCTAAAGTAGGCAGTAGAAGAGGAGTTGCTTTAATTTTAAAGATTAGAGCTTTAGATATGCATCAAAAAGGTTATGAGTTTTATCGTTCAGAAAATAATGTTTGGTTAACGGATAGCGTACCTGTTGAATTTATAGATTTTGAGTAAGATGAAAAAAATACAATTAGATCCACAGATATTTATAGTCGAAGATTTTTTGACAAAAAAAGAATGTTCAGATTTTATAGAAAAATCTGAGTTACAAAGTTTTGAAGAGGCTAAAGTAAATATAGGTGGCACTCAAGTAATGCTAAAAGGTGTTCGTAATAATGACAGACTGTTGTTTTTTGATGAAAACTTAGCAGAGAACTTATGGTTAAAAATAAAACCATTTGTACCAAGTAAAATAGGTTCTAGTGAAGCTATTGGTCTTAATGAAATGTTTAGAATTTACAGATATAATGCAGGCCAACGTTTCAAAATGCATAGAGATGGTAGCTATGAGCGTAATGAAACCGAATTTAGTATTTTATCATTTTTAATTTACTTGAATGATGATTATGAAGGTGGTGAAACCGAATTTAGGAAAATAACTACCGTAAAACCAAAAACAGGAATAGCATTAGTGTTTCATCATCCTTTACGACACGAGGGAAAAGAAATAACATCAGGAATAAAGTATGTGTTAAGAACAGATATTATGTATAAGTTAGAGAAATGATTATGGAAATAAAATTAGTTTACATAGATAATTTCTTAGGAAAAGCTTGGAGAAAGGCATTTTCAGGAATAGACAATGTTTATATAATAAACGAAGATATTACAAAGGTAAAATCTGATGCTATTGTAAGTCCAGCTAATTCATTTGGCTTTATGGATGGCAGCTTAGATTATGTGCTATCCGAACATTTTGGTTGGCATATACAAGAGAAGCTACAAGAAAAAATTAAAAATTCTGATCTTGGCGAATTGCTGGTTGGTACATCTATGGTGCTAGAAACTGGAAATTCTGAAATTCCATATTTAATATCTGCACCAACTATGAGAGTTCCTATGAACTTTAATATTGCGACATCAATCAATGCGTATTTGGCTATGAAAGCAATTTTAATCGCGTGCAAAAACCACGATGATATTAATTCGGTTAATATTCCGGGACTATGTACAGGATGTGGCAGAATGCCTTATCATATTGCTGCAGAACAAATGTTTTTGGCATATGAAGAAGTTGTTTTAGGTAAAAAAAGAGATTTCAAAGAGTTTGGAGACGCACAAAGATTTCAAATAAAATTAAATGAGAATAGTTTAATATGGCATCATTAAATACATCAACATTTGTTATAGGCGACATACATGGAGGCCTAAAAGCCTTACAACAACTGTTAGAGCGTTTAGATTATTCCGATAAGGATACATTCATTTTTTTAGGAGACTATGTTGATGGTTGGAGTGAATCTGCTCAGGTTATTCAATTTTTAATGGAGTTTTCTAAAAAATATAAGTGTGTTTTTATTAAAGGTAATCATGACGCTTGGTGCGAAGAGTGGTTAGCATCTGGTCATATAAACGAGGTTTGGTATGCGCATGGAGGAAAAGAAACCATTATAAGTTATCTAGAGTTTTCCAAAGAAGATAAGAAAGCACATCTTGACTTCTTTGAAGCTATGGATATGTATCATATAGATAATGATAATAGGTTATTTGTTCATGCTGGTTTTACCTCAATGCATGGAGTAGAGAAGGAATACAATATTCAAACGCTATATTATGACCGTACGCTGTGGGAAATGGCATTGACTATGGATGCACGTATACAAAAGCATTCAGAACTTTATCCTAACCGACTAAAGCATTATACCGAAATCTACATTGGTCATACACCAACAATTAATTATTCTAAAATGCATCCTATGAATGCTGTAAATATTTGGAATGTAGATACAGGTGCTGCGTTTACAGGGAAATTATCAGCTATAAATATAGATACAAAGGAAGTCTTTCAGAGTGATATCCTTAAAGATCTGTACCCAAAAGAACGCGGTAGAAACAAGTTCTAAATCTTATTAAAATAATATTTGTGTAAAAAACACACAAAATAATTGTTTAATAGTATATTTCATTTTATATTTGTGTAATAATTACGCAAATTAATATATTATGAACCCATTATTATTCACAGACGGTTATAAAGTAGACCATCGCAGACAATATCCAGAGCAAACAACTTTAGTGTATTCTAATTGGACACCTCGCAAAAGTAGAATAGAAGGAGTAGAAGAGGTCGTGTTTTTTGGGTTGCAATACTTCATCAAAAAATATATGATTGAAGCGTTTAACATAGATTTTTTCAATCAGCCAAAAGATGAAGTTTGTCAAAAATATCAAAGACGTATCAATAATTATTTAGGTGAAAATAAAGTTGGTATAAAACATATCGAAGCTTTGCATGATTTAGGATATTTGCCAATGGTTGTAAAAGCATTGCCAGAAGGCGTTTCTGTGCCAATTCGCGTGCCAATGCTAACTATGTACAATACAAAGCCAGAGTTTTTTTGGCTAACTAATTATTTTGAAACTTTATTATCTACCACACTTTGGTTGCCATGTAACTCAGCTACTATCGCAAAACAGTATCGTAAAATTTTAGACAAGTATGCAGAAGAAACTTCAACAATACCAGAATTTGTAGATTGGCAAGGGCATGATTTTTCAATGAGAGGTATGGGAGGTTTGGAAGCTGCTATTATGTCTTCAGCAGGACATTTGTTGAGTTTTACAGGAACAGACACCATTCCGTCTATAGATTTTTTTGAAGAGTTTTATAATGCCAATTCTGATACCGAATTAATAGGAGGATCGGTAGCTGCAACAGAACACTCTGTAATGTGTATGGGAACCAATCAAGGTGAAGAAGAAACCTTCAAGCGTTTGATAACGGAAGTATATCCTAATGGTATCGTATCTATAGTTTCAGATACTTGGGATTTATGGAAAGTACTGACCGAGTATCTTCCAAATCTAAAAAATGAAGTTTTAAATCGCGAAGGAAAAGTAGTTATCAGGCCAGATTCTGGTGATCCTACAGATATTATATGTGGTAACCCAAACGGGAAAACTGAAGCAGAAAAGAAAGGAGTTGTTCAGTTGCTTTGGGAAATTTTTGGAGGCAAGATAAATGAAAAAGGGTATAAAGAATTAGATAGTCACATTGGTGCTATATACGGAGATAGTATTACTTTGGAAAGAGCTAAAGATATTTGCGAGCGTCTTAAACAAAATGGTTTTGCGTCAACCAATGTTGTATTAGGCATAGGGTCTTTTACGTATCAATATAATACAAGAGACACCTTTGGTTTTGCCATGAAAGCGACTTATGGAGAAGTTGATGGAGTTGGTAGAGAGATTTATAAAGATCCTGTTACAGATGATGGTACAAAAAAATCAGCAAAAGGCTTAATTAAAATTGAAAAAATAGAAGAGCGTTATATATTAAAAGATCAAGTTTCTTGGAAGCAGGAGCGTCAGGGCAAGCTTAAGGAGGTTTTTAAAAATGGAAAACTGATGATTGATGATTCTTTATTTGAAATAAGAAACCGAGTGAAAAAATGACTAAGCTATGTTCCTTTTATAATAAGCCAACATATCGTCAGCAGAAGCACCTAACCATCGTTTTATATAAATTGTCCAGAAATGGTATTGCAATTTCCAAATGCCAACTTTTTTATAAAGTCTTGCTGAGGTTTTCAGTTTTTTATTAATAACAACAAACTGCTTGCGTTTATAAAGCTCGTTGATTAGTATATTGTCTTCATAAATTATATAATTTTCATTATAACCACCTATAGCTTCAAAAAGTGATTTTGTGATGAATTGGCTCTGGTCACCACCTCTGCAAGCACGCCAAGAAAATTGTGTTAGCCAACTTGCTAACCTTAGCCACCAATGATTACTTTCAAATTGCATTCTAAAGCAACCTGCCTCATTTCCTTTTCTTACTTCGTCGATAATGTATTGGTCAAAATCTTTAGGTGGAAAAGAATCAGCATGCAGAAAATACAAAATTTCACCTTTGGACTGTTTTGAACCAAAGTTCATTTGCTTGGCTCTGCCTTTGGATGAATTTAAAAGTGATATGTCAGTTTGAGCAAAATCGCTTTTTTGAGCTTCTCGACTCAATTTTTCACAACGTTCAAAATGAATCGAAGCGATGAAGTTAGTCACAATTTTTTGCGAGCCATCAATACTTCCGCCATCCACGACTATGATGTCTGAGATATTATTAGAATCGGAATTATCCCTGAGATGCTGCAATAACTTACCGATGTTTTCGGCTTCATTAAGTACAGGTATAATTATGCTAATCATAATCTATTTACGGAAAAATTTGGTGTAGAGTTTTAGTCGTTCAATTCCCAACTATAATCTTTAAAGCTTTTTTTGGCGTTATCTGAAATGGTAACGTCTGAATAACGATTTAAAAAATCGATAAGGCTGCCATCTTGTTCAAAATCTTTTTTGAACCATTTAAAGATTTTAGAGAGCTTAAGGTCGTTTTCTGAAATGTCGTTTTTGGTCTCATCTGCTAAAAATTCCTTGGTAGCCTTGGTGAGTTGTTCATCTAAATTATCTGCCGTAAATGCTGTATTTTGTAGTTTTGGACACGATTCTGAAGCACAAACGATGGCAAAATGTATGCGAGGTTCATCCATTTTACGCAGAATGTTGTGTTCAATATCATTTAGGGTAAGCCATTGGTCACCAAATTTCCATAAACGTTGGTCCCAAGGGTCTTTTATGTCCTTGATACTTTTTAAAGGGAAATTTTTAATTATTAAATCTATAGTTAAAGCGTTGTAAGCGTTAATCCAATACGCTAATTTTTCGTTTTTTGAAGCACTTTCAAGATTTGGGTAGTGATCTTGAAGCACTTCTATATAAGCTTGCAAATCAGCCTTATTGCTTTTAAAACTGCTGTAATCTACTTGTCCATTATTTGATACATAGTCTTTCAATAGTTCATTCCATTTAGAGTGGGTCGAAAGGTCAATAAATACTGAATTATCATTAGATAAGGACAAATTCAGAATAGTTGAGACTGCAATGCTTAAAACTAAAAGATACTTCATATTTACATGTTTGCTTAAGAATTATTTTCGATTTTTTGAGAAAGCAGGATACAACACTTGACTCATAAAATCTTTTGGAAATCTTCATCGCCTTCAAATCCAAGTTCAATATCACGCCGTTAAATAGAACGTAATCGGTTTTAAAGAGATAATCCCAAAGACTTAATGTTAGTCCGAAATTAACACCATACCTTACATTTTGCGGTAATTTTTCATCAGGTTTTAAGTGAGTTCTAGACTTAAATGTTTATATACTCTTTATCAATTCCTTAAATAAGGTGATCATATTTGGTTCGGCTTTACTGGCCATTTCAATAATTTCAGCAATGTTAACTGGTTTTAGATTGTCTGGGTCGCATTCATCGGTTAACACTGAAACAGCTGCAGCTTTTAATCCCAAATGATTAGCTACAATAATTTCTGGTACAGTACTCATACCAACGGCATCTGCACCAATAATTTTTAACATTCTGTACTCTGCCCTAGTTTCTAGCTGTGGGCCAACCACACTAGCGTAAACACCTTTGTGTAGCTTGATATTTTTTTTCTTGGCAATGGTTTCAAATTTCGAATTGATTTCAGCATCATAAGGTGCACTCATATCAGCAAAACGTTCACCAAGTTCTGATACACCTTTAAAAGCCAATGGCGAACTGCCTTGAAGATTAATATGGTCATCTAACAGCATTAATTCCCCTTTTTTGAAATCTAAGTTCACAGCACCAGCAGCGTTGGATACCAATAAGGTTTCGATACCTAGTTTTTCCATAATTCTCACAGGAAATGTAACATCTTGAAGCGTGTAACCTTCATAAACGTGAAAGCGACCTTGCATTACCACTACTTTCTTTCCTTCAAGAATACCGTAAATTAATTTGCCTTTATGAAATTCTACAGTTGCCGTTGGGAAGTTGGGAATATGGTTGTAACTAGCTTGGGCTATGATATCTATTTCACTAATTAATTGCCCTAAACCTGTGCCTAAAATAATACCGACTTCAGGCTTGTCAAACCCTTTTTGTTTTAAGTATTCGGTACTTTCCTCTATAAATTTAATCATTGAGTTGTTGGATTTTTTCTTGTAGTTTTTGGTTGTTTTTATAAAAATCTGAAGCTACTAAATCGTCATACGTGTCAATATCATTTAAGGTGTCTAAAGTAGTAACTTTAACGTTATCCTTGTGTAACTCTTGCAACGTAAGATTTAAAAGATTAGGTTGGCTCCAAGGTTTATTTTGAAAAATAGATTGATACAGTTTTGACATACCAACAAGGTAGTAGCCACCATCTTCTGCTGGACCAAACACCACATCGTTTTCTTCAAGGGCTGTTATGCCATTTTCAATATGTTTTGAGTTAATATTTGGTAAATCTGAGCCAATTAGGACTATTTTTTTGTAACCACTTTTAAATCCACTTTTAAAGGCGTTGTACATACGTTCTCCTAAGTCAGCACCTTTTTGAACGGTTTTGAAGTCGTTAGGCCATTTCGAATCAACAACAGCATCAGAGAAGTAGATGCGCTTGTCCATAAACAAGTTCGTTGTGGCTCTTTCGGTGATTTTTACTAATTCGGTATATACTTCAAAAGCTCCATAATCGCCTATGGTTTTAGCTAATCTGGTTTTTACGGTTCCTAATTTTATGTTTTTTACAAAAATGATTACAAGGGCATCAGTCATATATCTTATTTCCTTTTAAGAGCCATTTGCTCCATTCTTTAGAAAATGCGTGTACATTTTCAGTAGGTTCATTGTTTTGGTCGTAAACTACAAAGTCATTGTTCTTCCACTCAAAAATACCACCAAATAAGTTGAATACATTGGTGTAACCTTCGTTTTTTAATCGCTCGGCAATATGTTCTGAACGAATGCCCAACGAGCAATATACTACGATTTTTGAGGTTTTGTCTGGAACGTTTTCCTTCACAATATCCAAGTCGAACGCATTATAACCCACATGAATGGCATCTTCAATGTGGCTGGTTTCATATTCGGTTGTTTCTCTAGCATCTAGTATAACTGCTTCAGTTTTTGGCATGGCCAATTCTTGAACCGATATGTAGGGAATCTCTCCTTTATTATGTTTTTCTAGTAAGGTCTTAATATCCTTTTGGCAGTGGCCAATAAGACTTAAAGCGATAAAACACAATGTGAAGAAAATTCTCATTTTTTGTTAGTTGAATAAATCTGTTTAACCTTACAGCTTAATTGGTTTTCCTTGTAATTCTTGTTCTGCTTTGGGCAAAATTTCCATATTATCCCAAATACCATCGACGATGGTTTTGGCATAAGACTTAGGAAGTAACCCATTTAGCATTAACCTATTTGTAAGTGTATGGTTGTATGCTAACTTACGGAAATTTATGCTAAACGGTTTTGTGCTATCGTCTAAAATTGCATACCAAACCTCAGTAGATCCATCGTTGGCAGGCATACCAATTACGCCAGGATTAATCCAAGTTTTGTTGTTTTTTGCATCTATAAAAGGTAATCCGGAATGTCCTGCGAGAATGATGTCACTGTTTGTGTTGTTAAAAGTCTCTTGTTTTACATCCCAAGATGTAGATTTAAAAATATATTCTGAAACATTTGAATAGGATCCGTGAACCACAAAAACGTTGAAATTGTTATAAGTGAATTTTATGTGATCGGGCAGCTCGCTTAAATAATCCAGAGCACTTCTCGAAATTTTACTTTTTGCATAAGGATACCACTGTTGAGAAAAGTTATCACAGCGAGAACCAGATTTAAAATCGCAGCCGCAATCATCTTCATTATTGGTTAGTTGAATTTCTACATTGCCAACAATACTGTGCGGATTCCAGTTTTTAAAGGTTTGAATAGTTTCTTCTGGTTGGGCACAATAACCCACAATATCTCCAGTACAAATACAATTTTCTGATGGAATACCTTCTTGCTTAGCTACTTCAATTAAAGCCTCTAGTGCTTGAAGATTACTGTAAACACCACCAAACAGCAGCACTTTTCCAGTTAGGTTTCCTAGATGTTTTATTTTTTTATCCACGATGGTATTAAATATACTATGATACAACAAAAAATGCCCCAAATATTTACCCAAAGCAAATCGGCATAGTTACCGCTTGTGAAAATTAAATTATTCGGAAAGCTTTCAAAAATTAATAAAAACCCAAATATAATGCCTGTTGCAACACTTAGAAAGAAGCTAACTTTAGGTACGTTCTTTTTCCAGAACAGAAAAACAGGTGTTAATCCTATAACCATTGTTCCAGAAATGGTTGTAGCTGATAAGATTTCAGCATCCAAGAAAACGGGTAATGTCCCTAAAATTGCTATCACTGCCATTGATGCACGACCAAAAGTTAAATCGTTTACAGCGCCCAAATCTATAACCAAGAGTTTTGAAAACGATGAAAAGGTAGAGTCTAAGGTTGATGCAGCTGAGGTAATCATTATAAAGTTGATAACAAGTAAAACGATAATGCCAAAAAACTGCCCAACCTCTACAGCTGCTTGCCCACTGAGACCTTGTTCCTGAGCAAACACGCCAATAAGGCTAAACAAAATAATACATAGTGCCCCAAGAAGACTTGCCAACAAAAAACTTTTTCGGGTAACTTTGGGCGAACTAATAAACGCACGATCGGTTAATACCGGATCGTGAAACGGATAGCTAAACGATTGTATTAAGGCTGCGAAAAACAGGTTTAGACCCAATTCAAAGCTCCAGGTACCAGAATGTAGCACTTTGTTTATGGTAAAATCTTTTACCGAAAAAATATTCCAAAGAATAATAATTAGCAAAATACCAAACAACACCATCTGAATCACATCCGTAAAAATAGAGCTACTCAATCCGCCTTTTATAGCATACGCTAAGGTAAGTAGCGTAAAAATGATGATGGCCCAATAGTAACTACTACTGCCAATATCGCCAAAGTAACTGCCAATTACCATTGTGTTACTCCAAACCTCATTAAAAAGCCGAATGGCAATTAAAACTGAAAAAAGTGCCATTGCACCTTTGCCAAACTTTGAGGTTAAAAAATTATGAATACTATTGAATTTGCCTTCAACTCTAATTTTGTAAAGTACAACTCCAGCAACAGCAAAAGAGAGGTAATAACCAGCATAAGCTACTCCGCCTACCAATCCAAAACTAAGTCCAAGGTTGGCTGCATTTGTAATACTCTTGGCAAAAATCCACGAAATCACAAGACTGCCCATAAGTACTAGAGTATTTGGGGATTTCTTGTTATGCGTTGCTTTAAAAAACTGTTCTGTCGTCTTCGCTAAAGGCGATAACAGAAAAAGAACAACGCCAGAGGAAATAATAAGTAACCATTGCCAGTTAATTGCACTCATACGTTTTATTCATTCCACCAAACAGGGACGTTAATACTATTGTTGTCAGTTTCAGTGGCCGCAACTGCATAATTTTCAGAATTTAAAGCTTCTTCTTCTGCAGGATAAGGCATTCTTACAGGAATGAGGTCATTGTTTAAACTCGCAGAAATTGTTCTTAACTGCGGAAAACCTGTGCGCCTATATTCTACCCAACCTTCATAACCGTTAATAACACTTGCAATCCATTTCTGGGTTATAATTTGCTCAATAGGATCTATACCAGGTGCATTATACGCTGCAGGACCAGTGAGGTAGTTGGCTGGTAATTCGGTATTCCAATATTCAAAAGCTAAGGCAACGCCAGTTTCATAAAGCGCTTGCGCATCTGCAGAAATATATCCTTTTTCAGCGGCTTCAGCTAGTGCAAAATGAACTTCCCAAGCTGTTATAAAATTGGCATCTAGTGTAGAGGTGTCTTCTCTAAAAGCTGTACTGGCTAGAGAATAATCTGCCAAGGCTATAGATGTCGAAGATGCATCAATGCCGTTTAAAAGACCGTTGAATTCGTTGGTGTCAGAATTGGCAAATGGCCTAAATAAAGTCGCCAGTCTTGGGTCGTTGAGGTCATTTAAAATAGCTTCCATAGTTTCGGACAAGACAAAATTGTTGAAATCACCTATACGAAGTTGGGCCAATCTAAAGCTGTTTGGGTCTGTATTTGTAAAGTTGAAAATGGCATTTTCACTATTTGTACTAATGAAATTACCTTCGTCAAAAAGTGCTTGAAGTTCATTTGAAACATCGACCTTATCTGAAATACGTAACAGGTGTTTTATTTTAAGTGCATTGGCAAATTTTATCCAAGACTGAAGATTTCCATTAAAAAGAATATCACCTTCCAGCGGAATGACATCGCTATAAGCTTCAATGGCAGCAATGCCCTTGTCTAAATTATCTAAAATGCCGTTGTCGTTAAGGTAGATGTCTTCTTGCTTATCGTATGCAGGTGTTACTGTACCTTCAATACCATTAAAGGCTTCAAAATAAGGAACATCACCAAACAAATCGGTTAAACCAGCTGCCATATAGGCTTTTAAAATAAGTGCTGGTCCTTCGTAAACAGCATTGGTTTCTGTCGTTCTTGCCTGGTTGAGAATAATTTCATTATCTCTTAAGTTGACATAAAATACTGACCAAGGGTTGCCGCCAAGTTGTGGTGATTTTAAATCGTGACGGTCAAAAAGATTAAAGTCCAGAGCCGTTCGGTGTTGTGCCAATAAATCGCCAGCTACAAAACCTTCGTAGCTCATATTTTCGCCAAAATCATAAATCACCTGTCGTAACAACAAACTAGGTTGTACAGTACTTGGCGAATTAGGATTGGTATTGATCTCTTCAAAATCTTTGGTACAACTAGTTATCACCAAAAGACCAAAAACGGATAGTATATATTGTATTGTTTTCATTGTTTATAGATTAAAAATTAAATCCGGCTTTAAAGCCAATACTTCTTGTGGTTGCGTAGCTCATATCTTCTACGCCACTCACAAATCCATTGCCTTGTACGGCAAGTTGTTCTGGATCAAAATGTGGATTTTCTGTAATGGCAAACAAGTTGTTTCCCACTAAGGAAAGACTAATGTCCATTCCATCTTTTAGGCCCAAAAAGCCATTTTTGGTGCTAAATGAATACCCGATGGACATCTGTCTTAATTTTAGAAAAGACGCATCGTAGATGTTGTTTTCTTCGTGATTTCGGTCATAAAATTGTCTATAATAACTTTCAGCAGAAACGGCAACCGTATTGGGCTGACCTGTATTAACATTAACACCCTGTGCTACTATGCCATTTTCTGGCCTAAAACTGGTTTCGGCAAGTTGACCACCAACATTTCCTAGAGCTCTTGTGCGCGATACAATTTCGCCACCTTGTCGCCAATCTAAAAGAAAACTCAGATTCCAGTTTTTGTAAGTGAAATTGTTGTTCCAGCCTAATGTAAAATCTGGATTGTAGTTGCCCAATTTCTTAAGGTTGTTGTCTGCAATAAAGTTACCATTATCATCTATTAAAAACTCACCATTCTCATTTCTCTGATACCCTGTGCCATAGAAATCACCAATCCGCCCACCTTCTTCAACTTGAAACCAAACTGTTTGGTTGGCACTATCGTAAACTCTACTGTAAGCCAAGGTCAGCCTTCCATCAGCTTGCGGTAAATCTTTAATAACCGATCTATTAGTAGCAAAATTAAAGGTGCTATTCCAAGTGAAACTTTCATTTTGTATTGGTGTTGCGCCTAGTATAATTTCTACACCTTGTGTGTTTACCTTCCCGCCATTGACCACTTGTTGGTTGTAACCAGACGAAATGGCAACTGGCAAGGAAATAATTTGGTCTGTGGTTGTGTTATTGTAATAGGTAAAATCCAAACGCAGTTTGCTGTCAAAAAACCGTAAATCCGTACCAACTTCGTAAGATGTTGTACGTTCTGGTTTTAAATTAGAGTTTGAAATAAAATCTTGGTTACTAAATGTTGGCTGACTGTCAAATGGTGTTTGGGCTACAAACGCACTAGAGGTTTGGTAAGCACTGGTATCGTTACCAACTTGTGCCAAACTAGCCCTAAACTTAGCAAAAGAAATTGCTTTTGGTAGTTCAAGAATGTTAGAAAGAATTACACTAGACGAAATAGAAGGATAGAAAAATGAACTATTATCAGCAGAAAAAGGGGTGGCCAAGGCACTAGACCAATCGTTTCTTCCTGTAATATCTAGGAATAAAAAATCTTTATAACCTAATTTTGCAATACCATAAAGGGAATTAATACGTTTTTCGCTTTTAAATTGAAAAACTTCAATAGGTGAAGCAGCATTATTCAAATTAAAAATTCCAGGCTGAGCCAAACTTACGGTCTGCGATTGTCTGTTTGAAGCCGTTTGATTCAATCGGTTACCACCAAAATAGAGATCGACTGAAAAATCACTGAAGTTGTTTTTGTAATTGAATAAAAAGTCGGTATTCACCTCTCTAAATTCAACATCGTGTTCTGCATAAGCACCATTTTGAAAACGATTACTACTGTAGGCACGTCGTAGTTCCCGTTTCTCGGTACTGTAATCTATTCCAGAGCGTATGGTAAGGCTTAAGTTTGATGTAATATGTTGTTTAAAAGACACGTTTCCAAAAATTCTATCACGATTAAATGAATTGGTATTTTCGTGAAGGATGAAGTAGGGATTGTCAAAAAACGTGTAGTTAAACGAATATTGCTGAACATCTCTTAAACCAGGTTGCCAGTAGTTTCTAAGGCTATTAATGTTTAAAGATCGTGGTCCCCAAGCTACTAAAGAATAGTTAACGTTTTCACTTCCATAGCCATTAGAAGGTCTGTTGTCACTACTTGAATTTATATAACTGATAGCCGCTTTAAATTCGGTATTGTTGCTCGGTTTAAAATTGAGTTTGGCATTGACGGTTTGGCGATCTAAGTTAACGCCAGGTATAATGGCTTCGCTTCTTAAGTCTGTAAACGATAATCTATAATTACCAGTATTAAATCCGTTGGAAATAGAAAGATTGTTGATGGTTGTAATTCCGGTTTCGTAGAAATCTTTAAGGTTATCAGGATTAGAAACAAAGGGTGTCGGTGTAATTTCTAAACCCGAATATACCGATGTGTCACCACCTCTTACAATAGTACCATTAGCTAGCTCTACAGGGCTATCAAACTGCGGAATCAATAACCCAACATCCAATCGTGGTCCCCAAGAATAGGTAATATTATCATTAATACCACCACCAAGGCCGTCAACATATTCAAACTGACCAGAATTTCCTTGCCCATACATATTTTGAAACTCTGGCAATTTAAAAGCTGTATCTACAAAAATGGATGTGTTGTAACTAATACCTAGTCCTTTGGCATTGGTACCGTTCTTAGTTTCAATAACAATGACACCATTTGAAGCTCTTGTACCATAAAGTGCAGCAGCACTTGGCCCTTTTAAAACAGTAACCGAGGCAATGTCGTCCGGATTAACTTCCATAGCACCATTTCCAAAATCAATTTCCTGAAAACCAGCTGCAGCTTCATTTGTAAAATTAAAAACGGTTTCGTTATTTATTGGTACACCATCTACAACAAAAAGCGGATTGTTGTTAGAAAATGATGCTTCGCCTCTAATGGTAATTTTAGATGAAGAGCCAACGCCTGTTGCACCTTGTGTTACGGTAACACCTGCAAGCTTTCCTTGTAAGTTGTCTAAAAAATTAACTGTTTTTACTTCGGTGAGTTTTTCAGAATCTATAGCTTGTACCGCATAACCCAGCTCTCTGGTATCGCGTTCTAGCCCTAAAGCGGTAATCACAACTTCGTTTAGAGCAGATGCATCTTCAACAAGCGTAACATTGATTGTGGTTTGTTCCCCTATGAGAATAGTTTCGGTTTTATAACCTAAAAACGAGAAAGTGAGTTGGTCTTGTTGGCTGTTTACGACAATGCTATAAAATCCATCATCATCGGTTGTTGTACCTTTTCCGTTTGAGGTTGCGATATTTACAAACGGAATAGGTTCCTTGGTTTTAGCATCGGTAACTTTGCCAGAAACCGTAATTTGTGCATTGCCATACATACATAGTAATGTAAGTATGCAAGTGTAAATGTACTTCATATCTTTTCCACTTTAAGTGGTGTGTTTAAAAGGTTTATTTATTGATTTTGAAGGATTAACGGTTTGTAATCCTTTTAATTATGAAGTAAAAAAGGCGAGCCTTTGTTAAAAAGGCAACTTACGCGAAGCGTTGTGTAAATTGGTTCGTTATATGTGAAAAAGCGTCTTGAAAACGCTTTGAGCTT
>JAGQZO010000077.1:24321-25217 GCA_020435515.1 Winogradskyella sp.
GCTTTTTTAAAACCCATTAAATAAAAGCCACCATCTGTAGCAGGCCCTAAAACATAAGATCTATCTTCAAGATGTTGTGCAGCTTTATTAATAATACTAGCATTAAGATGTGGTATGTCATTGCCAATAGTAATGATACTTTGGAATCCTTTTTCAAAAACTGAAGTAATAGCGTTTGAAAAACGCTCACCAAAGCTAATTCCGGTTTGTTGATCTTCACTAAAATGAAAAAACGGCAATCCTGTTTTTTGAACGGTTTCAAGGGTTTTGGTATCAATAATTTTGAAAAACTCAGAAGTAGAAATTCTCTTAGAATCAAGAGTTTTCTTGGAAGAGTTAGCAAAAATTAATATGGCCGTTTGTTTATTCATCTGCAATTAAGCTACACTACCTTGACAACTACTGCCTGCACCAGCCGTACAGCCATAACAATGTTGTGAAATCACAATATTTCTGCCTTCCAAAAGGTCTTCATTGTATTCTGAAATGTGTTTCACCTTGCTATTCACGGGTAATTCCAACATTTGGTTAAAATCGCAGTCATATAAATAGCCATCCCAACTTATCGATAGCGTGTTTGTACACATAACATTGGCAACAGCAGCAGGATTGTATGCCTCAACAAGCTGATACATATAATCTTCGTAATTTTCTGAAGCAATTAAATAATCTAAAAAACGAGCAATTGGCAAATTGGTTATCGCAAACAAATTGTGAAACTGAATGCCAAAATCTTCCATCAATGCTTTTTTGAAATCTTTTTCCATTGAAGCCTGATCACCTGGCAAAAATGCACCCGAAGGATTATATACCAAATCCAATCTTAAATCGCTATCTGGCATCCCATAGCCAACAGCATTTAGTTCTTGTAACGCTTTTATGGATTTGTCAAAAAC
>JAGQZO010000077.1:25346-59338 GCA_020435515.1 Winogradskyella sp.
AGGTTAGAGCGCACAATAAAATCTTTAATACCTGCTTTTGAAGCCTCCTCCACAAACCATCTAAAATCAGGATTCATTTCTGGTGCACCACCAGTTAAATCCAAAGTATGTGCTTCTGTGTTTTTGATAACCTCTAAGCATTGTAGCATGGTTTCTCTTGTCATTATTTCCTTACGGTCGGGACCTGCATCAACGTGGCAATGCTCACAAACTTGGTTGCACATATAGCCAACATTGATTTGAAGAATTTCGAGCTTTTTCGCTTTTAACGGAAATTGATTGGTTTCAGCAATTTTATCCTTAAAAGTTGGCAATTCACCATTTTTAAAAATTCCATTAGATAATATTTCGAGTTGTTTGTTGCTTTGTGCTAAATCACTTTCGCGTTTTTTTAGAGATTTTAAGGCCATTAGTCAGTTGTCTTTATAGTATTTACGAAAATTTGTTTTAGTCAGTTTTGTTTTTTTGAAACAAAGAAGAATTAACCATCTAGTTTGTTGACTTTGTTCATCATTTGAACACCGTGCACAAGTGTTGCACCACTTTTAATGGCAGCACCAACGTGAATAGCTTCCATCATTTCTTCTTTGGTTACACCACGTTGAAGTGTGTCTTTGGTATAGGCATCAATACAATATGGGCATTGTTCTGTATGAGCGACAGCAAGTGCGATGAGTGATTTTTCACGAGCAGTTAGAGCACCTTCTTCGAAGACTTTTCCGTAGTAATCAAAAAATTTGTTGCCAAGTTCTTCATCCCATTCAGTGATATTTCCGAATTTTCTAAGATCAGCTGGGTCGTAGTAAGTTTTAGACATAAATATGTTTTTTAAGTATTGTACGAAAAATCAATATAACGTTTTATGTCGAGTTTAAATCTTAATGATTACAGAAAACGGTGATAAATAGTAGAAATTTCTTGATTGTATTTTTAGGATAGCTGAAAATCAGACTAATAATCTGTTCTGTCTTCTTTTTTAGACCATTCTTTAAAAGGCTCAAGAGCGATATCTCTAGCTAGTTGCTGAAAAGGAATACTGCGTTTGTCGTAGGGCAATGGAATTTCTTTATAAATGAATTCATCATCAAAACCAACATTTGCTGCATCATTTTGATTGCTGCCATAATACACCTTGTCTGGTCTGGCCCAATAGATAGCACCTAAACACATTGGGCAAGGTTCGCAAGATGTATAAATTTCGCAACCTTCTAATTGAAATGATCCTAAATTTTTACAAGCATCTCGTATAGCTGTAACTTCCGCATGTGCAGTAGGGTCATTGGTAGAAGTGACTTTGTTGTTTCCCCGTCCAACTATTTTTCCATCTTTTACAATAACACAACCAAAAGGCCCACCTTCGTTATTACGCATTCCTTTTAAAGCAGCATTTACAGCTTCTAGCATATATTTTTCTTTTTCACTCATAGTCCAAAAAGTTCAAAAATCTAATTTAAGGTGTAAAAATAAGTAATGCATATTTTGAACAAGGACAATTTAATAGCTAAATATTGTTAATCCCTTTAGGTTTAGGTCTAAAAACAATATCTTTAAGATTCCAAAAATTAATAGCTACAACGTACTTTAAATTTAATTTTTTCTATGCATACTGAGCCAAAATTAGCACGTTTCGATCAAAATGTGCTTTCAAAATATCAAATTTATAATAGCATTTTTATGACGCTTCCTTTTGATACACTATCAAAGACCGTTGCGTTATTACCATTGTTTTATGAAACCTGTAAATTAGGGTTTGAAGAAAAAAATGATCCAACAACCATTGTAAACACTTTTTTTAATAAATATCAAAGTCAACTGAATGAGAAAGGTCAGATAGACTTACTGTTTCGTTTTATACAATATATAGAGCGGCAGGTTGTTTTGTTTGATGCAGTAGAAGACGCAGCTTTTCCTATTGTAAATAACATGGAAGGAGTTGGGTCATTGAGAAGTTTAAAGGAAAACGCAACAGCACAGCACAAAAAAGAATTGCTAAAAAATTACTTGCAGACCTTTAATGTACGCATAGTTTTGACGGCTCACCCTACACAGTTCTATCCGGGTGCTGTATTGGGAATCATCACAGACCTAGCCGAAGCTATTAAAACAGATAACCTTACTGAAATTAGTGACCTTTTGGGACAATTGGGAAAAACTCCGTTTTTTAAAGATCACAAACCTACGCCTTACGATGAGGCTGTTAACTTAATTTGGTATCTAAAAAATGTATTCTACCATTCTTTTGGAAGTATCTATGATTATGTTCAGCAAAATATTTTTGACTACGAAGAGATAAATAATTCATTGGTAAATATTGGTTTTTGGCCTGGTGGTGACAGAGATGGTAATCCTTTTGTAACGCCGCAAATTACACTCAATGTTGCCAAAAAATTAAAAGAATCGATAGTCAAAAATTATATAAAGGATATTAAATACTTACGAAGACGGTTAACCTTTAAGGGAATTAGAGAGCGAATAATAGATGTCAACCACAGATTATACAATACCTTATTGTACAAAGACGAGCAAATAAGCTTAGAGGAATTAAAATCTGAATTACATGAGATTAGAACTCGATTAATTGAAGATCATCAGTCTTTATATTTGGATAAGGTAACCTCTATGATTAATAAACTAACCTTGTTCGGTTATCATTTTGCTAGTTTAGATATCAGGCAAGATAGTCGGGTACACGATAAAATGTTTAGGTCACTTGTTGGTGAATTAATTGAGAATGGTAGTGATTTATTTCCTGAGAATTTCTTTGAACTTTCAGAAAATGATCAAAAATTACACTTAGCAGCTATCAAAGGATCTATTTGCAACATCGAATTTAAAGAAGAATTGTCTCAGGATATAGTTGAAACCATAAGAGCTATGAAAACCATACAAGAAACAAATGGTGAGATAGCATGTAATCGCTATATAATTAGTAATAATCAAACCACCATGAATGTGTTGCAGTTATTTGCCATGTTGAAAATTGTGGCTTTTAATGAAGAGTTGACAGCAGATGTTGTGCCGCTTTTTGAAACGGTATCGGATTTAATTGCAGCTCCTAAAGTAATGGAAGAGCTTTATACAAACCCACACTACAGGATGCATTTAGAAAATAGAAATAATAAGCAAACTATAATGCTTGGTTTTAGTGATGGCACTAAAGATGGTGGCTATCTTATGGCTAATTGGGCCATATTTAAAGCAAAAGAAGCCTTAACAACATTGTCTCGTAAGTACAATATAAATGTCATATTCTTTGATGGCAGAGGTGGGCCGCCAGCTCGAGGTGGTGGTAAAACACACCAGTTCTATGCATCTTTGGGCCCTACAATTGAGGATAAGGAAATTCAACTCACCATACAAGGACAGACCATTAGCTCTAACTTTGGCACGTTAGATTCTTCGCAATACAATATGGAACAGCTTATAAGTTCTGGGATCATGAACCGTCTTAACGACAAGAATTTGGAAATGGCACCAGAAGATAAGCAAGTTATGGATCATTTGGCTGAGTTAAGTTATCAAGCCTATGTAGATTTTAAGGGGCACCCTAAGTTTTTACCTTATTTAGAACACATGAGCACATTGAAATATTATGCAAAGACTAATATAGGTAGTCGTCCTTCAAAACGAGGTAAATCTGAAGGTCTGGATTTTAAGGATCTTAGGGCTATTCCGTTTGTTGGCTCTTGGAGCCAATTAAAACAGAATGTACCTGGTTTTTATGGCGTTGGTACAGCCTTGAAATTTTATGAAGATAAAGGTGAATTTGAAAAAGTTCAGCATTTGTATAAAGAATCACGATTCTTTAGAACACTTATTGCCAATAGTATGATGTCTTTGTCTAAATCCTTTTTTGATTTAACGCGTTACATGGCAGAAGATGAGGAATATGGTGATTTTTGGAAATTGATTTACAAAGAGTATGAAACAACTAAACACCTTATTTTAAAACTCACCGGTTTTGAAGAATTAATGGAAAACGAGCCCGTGGCTAAGGCTTCAATTGCTGTTAGGGAATCTATTGTATTGCCATTATTAACTATTCAGCAATTTGCGCTTAAGAAAATGCAGGAGTTAAACCGTGCAGACCAAAAAGATGAAGCTAAAATTGCTGTTTTCGAGAAAATGGTGACGAGATCGCTATTCGGCAATATTAATGCAAGCCGAAATTCTGCTTAAGTCTATTAAAACTTTAATAAAACAAAATACCCTCAAGGCACTACCTTAGAGGGTATTTTCACAATTTAAATTCAAAAAGTATCAAACTTAGTGTTCGTTCAATCTAAAATCAGGATAGGCATCCATACCATGTTCGTAAGCATCCAAACCTTCAAGTTCTTCAAGTTCTGAAACTCTAATGCCAACGGTTTTCTTTAGAGTAAAAATGATTAAAAACGAAGAAACAAGACATATTGCGGCATAAGCTAATACACCATAAAGTTGAGGCAAAAATGATAAAGCGTTGGTTGCTTCCAGAGCAGAAGTCACGACGTTACCACTAGCATTTAAAAACTCACCAGCGTCATTTGTTAATGGTTTAAATCCTAAAATTCCCACAGCAAGCGTTCCCCAAATACCGCAAACAAGATGCACGGCTATAGCGCCAACAGGATCGTCTAGTTTAAGTTTGTCAATGAAACTTACTGCAAACACGATAATGGTTCCAGAAATTGCACCTATGAATATGGCATCTGTAGGGCTCATGACGTCAGCTCCAGCAGTAATACCTACAAGACCGCCAAGTATGCCATTTAAAAACATGGTAAGGTCTAAATTTTTAAATCTTACGGTAGATATAATGGCAGAAAATACACCGCCAGAAGCAGCGGCAAGGCAAGTTGTTACTAATGTGAGCGACGTAAGTTCTGGATCTGCAGACAATACCGAGCCACCATTAAAACCAAACCAACCTAGCCACAAAATTAAAACTCCTGCGGTTGCAATTGGTATGTTGTGCCCTGGTATGGCTTGTATTTTCCCGTCTTTAAATTTTCCTATCCTAGCACCTAACAGGCAAACTGCTACTAAAGCTGCCCAGCCACCAACTGAATGAACTAGTGTTGAGCCTGCAAAGTCATAAAAGCCTAATTTATCTAGAAATCCTCCTCCCCATTTCCAAGACCCAGCAATAGGATAAACCAGTCCCACGTAAAGGATTGTGAATATCATAAAGGGCCCTATTTTAATGCGCTCAGCAACAGCGCCAGAAACTATAGTGGCTGCAGTGGCAGCAAACATACCTTGAAACAAAAAGTCGGTCCAATATGTGTAGCCTTCATTATAAGTTAAGTCTAATGTGCCAGATTCGGTAAGGGGAGCTTCTAACCCAAAACCCGAAAACCCCAAAAAACCATTGAATTCTCCCGGATACATGAGGTTAAAACCTACAATATAGTATAGTAGCAAGCCTGCTGTAATTATAAATATATTTTTGAATAGTATATTTATGGTATTCTTTTGACGCGTTAATCCTATTTCTAGGAAGGCAAACCCCAAATGCATAAAGAATACAAGGGATGTGCATATCATCATCCAAATGTTATTGGCTGTAAATAATTCCATCTTGTTAATTTAAAGTTTGACCTCCTTTTTCACCAGTTCTAATCCTGTAACATTCCTTAATGTCCGATACAAAGATTTTACCATCGCCAACTTCACCAGTAGCAGCGGATTGTAAAATGGCTTTAATTGTAACCTCTTCAAAATCATCATTAACGACTATAGACAAGTAGCGTCTTTGTATGTCGCTAGTGCTATAAGAAACTCCTCTGTACACATGGCCTTCTTTTTCATTACCAAGACCGGTGACATCCCAATACGAGAAAAAATTCACACCAACTTCATGAAGTGCGCTTTTAACAGCGGAAAACTTGGATTTTCTAATAATGGCTTCAACTTTTTTCATTGAAAATTTTTTTGAAATTCCATCAAATTTATAATAAATAAAAATACAACCCCTAAAAATTTAGGGGTCATTGAATATAATTACGATAAATTTAATTTTTAACCCTAAAAATTAAAGGGTTTGTAATTTTTATTTTGTGTATTGGTTAGTTGGTTAGCCGTTATTTAATAAGAAATGCTTTAATTGATGGTAGTTAGAAATTTTAACACTCTTCTTTTCTTTGTGAAGAATAGATTTAATCTGTAAAGGCATCTCAATATTGTCTGCTATTTGTTTTGGCATAACAGGTAAGAATTTAATAGGATGTGCCGTTTCTAAGAAAATACCAAAGCTATCAGTATTTTGGTTTAAGTAGCTTTTTAGCGCCATGTAGCCAATAGCACCATGAGGATCTGCTACGTAATTATGATGTGTTTTCAAATAATTTATAGCATCAATAGTTTCAGAATCGGTATAACTGTAACCTGAAAGGTTTTCTTTTAATTGCTTAAAACTATTATTGTGTAGTTCTTCAATTCTTATGAAATTACTAGGATCACCAACGTCCATTGCGTTACTTATTGTAGCAACTGAGGTTTTGGTTTTGTAATCACCAGTTTTTAAATATTCTGGTACAATATTGTTGGCATTAGTCCCAGTAACAAAATGCTGAATTGGTAATCCAAGTTTTTGAGCCATCATACCTGCACAAATGTTACCGTAATTGCCGCTAGGTACGGAAAAAATCAGTTTTTTACTTTTGTCCTTTAAAGCTTTATAGGCAAAAAAGTAGTAGAACATTTGTGGTAACCATCTGGCAATATTTATAGAGTTTGCTGAGGTGAGCTTTCGGGTTGTTTTTAAATCTTCATCTAAAAATGCTGCCTTTACCATGGCTTGGCAATCGTCAAAAACACCATCCACCTCTAGTGCAGTGATATTTTGTCCTAGTGTGGTGAGCTGTTTTTCTTGAATGTCACTAACCTTACCGCTAGGGTATAAGATAACCACGTCAACACCCTCAACGCCTAAAAACCCACTGGCCACAGCGCCACCTGTATCGCCAGAAGTGGCAACCAAAACGGTAATAGTGTCCTTGTCATGGTTTTTATTGTTGAAATACCCAAGGCAGCGCGCCATAAACCTAGCACCAACATCTTTAAATGCCATGGTTGGTCCGTGATATAATTCTAGGGAAGCAATATTTTTTTCAATTTCAACTAATGGGAAATCAAAGCTTAAAACATCCTTTAAAATTGATTTTAAATCTTCTTCAGGAATTTCATCTATAGTAAATTGTTTTATGGCTTCATAAGCAATGTCAACATGACTTAGATTTTCAATATTTTGAAAAAAAGAATCCGATAATTTTTGAATGGTTTTTGGAAAGTACAAGCCCTTATCTGGTGCTAAACCTCTAATGACAGCTTCTTCAAATGTAACTTCTGGTGCGTTATGGTTGAGACTAAAATAGGTCATAAGATTCGTATTCCTGTTTTGCTAATATGCGATACATAGGTACTGTAATCAATACCTGAATTTTTATAAACGGTATCCATGGCAACTTCAACTTTTTTAGCCGTTTCCAGATTTTTGCTCAATGCGAAAATTGAGGGTCCAGAGCCCGAAATGCCAGCGCCTAGAGCGCCAACCGAAATGGCAACGTGTTTGACATCGTCAAAAAGAGGGATTAATGCCTTTCGGTTGGGCTCGGCAACTAAATCTACCAATGAACGACCGATTAAATCAAAATCCTTACTGTATAAGCCACTGATAAGTCCACCCACATTAGCCCACTGTGCAATGGCTGTATTTGTGTCTATTTGCTTGGGTACTACCTTACGAGCATCTTCTGTTTTTATTTCAATTTGAGGATGAATAATTGTAGCGATTAAATTTGTAGGTATTGGGATGCTTACAATATCTAATGGTTCATAGCTTCTAACCAAAATAAATCCGCCGTAAATAGCCGCAGCAACATTGTCGGCAATAGCAGAACCGCAAGCAGCAACTTCACCTTGCATGGCAAATTGGGTAAGTTCTAGGTTTGAATATTTGTTATTCAACAACGTATTAACAGCAAATGCAGTACCAGAAGCACTAGCAGCACTGCTTCCTAAACCACTTCCTGGTTTGAAATTTTTAAAAATTTGAATATCTAGCCCAAAATTGGCATTACTCTCTTTAAGCATAAGCTTCGCAACAACTCCAGCAACATTTTTATGAACTTCATAAGGAAGATTGGCTCCTTCAATTTTAGAAATGACAACTTCTTTTGTATTGGTTTTGGTAAAAATCATCTCATCACCCAAAGTTTCCAATGCAAAACCCATAGCGTCGTAGCCACATGATACATTGGCAACTGTTGCAGGTGAAAAAACTTTGATTTGGTTCATGATGTTTTAATTTCTTGCTAATGTAATGATATCGCCAAACAAACCAGACGCAGTAACTTCTGCACCAGCACCAGCTCCTTTTATTATTAATGGTTGTTCAGTGTATCGTTCGGTAAAAAACAACACAATATTATCTTTACCTTGAAGATTGTAAAACGGGTGTTCTTTGTTTATTTCTTTCAAACCTACACTTGCTTTTCCATTATTGAATTCGGCAACATATTTTAGTTGGCAGTCGTTGTGCTTTGCAGAATTGTATAAGCTTTTAAAGTGTGGTTCTTGGGTTTTTAGGGTGTTGTAGAACTCATCAACTGTATTTGCTTTTAGACTCTCATTTGGTAAAAATGATTGATTTTTAATGTCTTTTAAATCTATTTTATAGCCTGCTTCTCTTGCGAGGATTAAAATTTTACGTGCCACATCAACACCGCTGAGATCTATTCTTGGATCAGGTTCGGTGTAACCTTCTTGTTGAGCTTGTCTAACGATATCGTGAAAGCTACTGTTGTCATTAAAATTATTGAAAATAAAATTTAAGCTTCCCGATAAAACGGCCTGTATCGAGGTAATTTTATCTCCGGAATTAATCAGATTATTTAAGGTGTTTATCACAGGTAATCCTGCGCCAACATTGGTTTCAAACAAAAAGGAGGCATTGTATTTTCTCGATAAATCTTTTAGCTCTTTATAGTCGGAATACTTAGAAGAACATGCAATTTTGTTGCAGGCTATTACCGAAATACTTTCCTTTAAATACGCTTTGTAAGTTTTGGCAACCTCTTCGTTTGCTGTAACATCAACAAAAATGCTATTACTTAAGTTGAACTCTTTAATGGTGTCAAAAAATGATTTGTGGGATTGTTTTTTTCCTTTCTGCAATTGCTCTTTCCAAGAATCTAAATCTATACCCTCTTCATCAAAAATCATTTTTTTAGAGTTACTGATGCCAACAACTCTTACGTTAAGTAGCAGATTTTCATTTAGATAGTTCTGTTGCTTTCTTATTTGATCTAATAAAATGGCGCCAACATTACCAACACCAACCACAAATAGGTTGAGCGTTCTAATCTGCTTTTCGAAAAAGCGATTATGAAGCGCGGTCAGGGCTTTTTTTATGTCTTTGCTGGAGATGACCGCGGATATATTTCGTTCAGAAGCTCCTTGGGCAATGGCTCTAACGTTAACGTTGTTTTTACCAAGAGCTCTAAACATTCTCCCACTAATACCTTGATGGTTTTTCATGTTGTCGCCAACAACAGCAACAATCGCTAAGCCATCTTCAACCAACAAAGGTTTTATTTTCTTTTTAGAAATTTCATAAACAAATTCCTCATCAACTACGTACTTTGCTTTTTTGGCGTCAGCACTGTAAATACCCACGCATATAGAATGCTCTGAAGATGCTTGGGTAATTAAAACAACATTAACATAACTTCTAGACAAGGCGGAAAATAAACGTTTAGAAAAGCCAGGAATGCCTACCATGCCGTTACCTTCTAAAGTGAGTAATGCAACATTTTCAACATGACTAATGCCTTTTACAGGATCATTTTTGCTATTGCTTTTTTTGGTTATTAAGGTGCCTTCATCATTTGGTAAAAACGTGTTTTTTATGAGTATAGGGATATTCTTCTGCAAAGCAGGTTGTACGGTAGGAGGATATAAAACTTTAGCACCAAAATGAGACAATTCCATAGCTTCTTCATACGAAATCTCTCTTATAGGAAAGGCTTGTTTTACCAACTTTGGATTAGCGGTGTACATACCGCTAACATCAGTCCATATTTCTAAGACGTCTGCTTTTGTTGCTGAGGCAATAAGTGCTGCGGTATAATCTGAACCACCTCTGCCAAGGGTTGTGGTATCTCCGTTTTTATTTCTAGACACAAAACCCGGAAGTATAACAATGCTATCTTTACTTTTTTTGAAAAATGAAGAAATACGGGTTACTGTTTCCTTTGTTTTAACAACAGCATTTGTATAGGTAGAATCTGTTATAATGAGTTCCCTACTATCTTTTAAAGAAGTGCTTTTTAGGGTTTGTTGTAATGCTTCAGAAATAATATAAGAAGACAAAAGTTCTCCAAAGCTTACAATTTTATCAATGGTTTTGTTGGAAAACTCATTGATGAGGTATAAGCCCTTAAGGATTTGTTTTAATTCTTCAAGCTGTGCGTTAACTTGTTGTAGAACGGATTGCTTCTTTGAATCTTTGATTAATTCTTCAACAGCTAGAATATGACGATTGGCAATTTGTTGAAAAACATCAATGTATTTCTCATCTTTATTGGTAGCAAGATTACCCGCTTCAATAAGTAGGTCTGTAGTACCACCTAGTGCAGAAACGACAACCGCAATGTTATGCTTTTTAGATTCATTTTCTAAAATCTTGATGACTTTTGATATGTTCTCGGCATTGGCAACAGAAGTGCCGCCGAACTTAAGTACTTTCACCTGTAAACTATTCTTTTAGCAATGATATTAAAAAATGTGTAAAAAGGGACTTGTCAAAATAAATATAATTGGTAAAAAAATTGGAGGAGAAGGCGTATTTAAATTCTAGCTATGTTAAAAACCAAAAAACCCGATTCAATTGAATCGGGTTTTTGATGGTGGTGCCTCCAGGAATCGAACCAGGGACACAAGGATTTTCAGTCCTTTGCTCTACCAACTGAGCTAAGGCACCAGTTGCCTAATTAAGCGGATGCAAATATAAATTCATTTTTAGTATTACCAAAAAGAAAATTGTAAAATTTGATTTTATAAATTTGCTTCATATATAAAATGTATGAATCTTATTGTTGATGTTGGGAATACCTTTGTGAAATTCGCTGTTTTCCATAACGGTGAGTTAATTCATAAAGTGAGTTTTGAGCTTTCAGAGTTTAAAAAAGAATTCGAAAAGCTTAAAAAAGAGTTTCCGAAATTGAAAACAGCTATTATTTCTTCTGTAGGCAGATTATCTAAAAATCAAATAAAAATTGTGAAAGAAGAATTTGATGTTCTAGAACTAAGCAACAAGATAAAATTACCTTTTAAAAATCTCTATAAAACCCCAAAAACGCTTGGCGTAGACCGAATAGCTCTGGTAAGTGCTTCGGTAAATCAATTTCCTGATAACAATGTGTTGATTATAGACGCTGGAACCTGTATTACATATGACTTTGTAACCGAAAAAAATGAATATTTAGGAGGAGCTATTTCTCCTGGAATTAGATTAAGATATCATGCACTTCATAATTTAACGGCTAACCTTCCGTTATTAGATAAAAACCAGCCAGAAAGCATAATTGGTAACTCAACCGAATCTTCTATACATTCAGGAGTTGTTATAGGAGTTGTTAAAGAAATAGATGGTGTAATAGACCAATATAAAGCCGAACACCAAGATTTAACAGTTATTTTAACAGGTGGTGATACCAATTTTTTGTCAAACCAATTAAAAAATAGCATATTTGCGAACTCAAATTTTCTTTTGGAGGGTTTGAATTACATTCTAGATTTTAATTCAAAATAATGATAAAGAGACTCATTGTAATTTGTATTGCAATTATAAGTTCTAGTGTTTTTGCGCAACAAGGTACTGCATCGCCATATTCGTTTTACGGAATAGGTAGCCTTAAATTTAAAGGTACAGTAGAAAATCGTAGTATGGGCGGAATAGGTGTTTATATGGATAGCATACACCTTAATTTAAGAAATCCTGCTTCTTACGTTGGTAAAAATGTTGATGCCTATCCTTACGATGGGGAAAGTAGACCCGTAAAATTTGCAGTAGCAGGTACTACATCTAATACCACATTAAAAGGAAATTCTGGTGAAGCTGAAGGTAATAGCTCTACTTTTGATTATATAGCTTTATCGGTACCAATCGGTAAATTCGGTTTTGGTTTTGGGCTAATGCCATATACTTCTGTTGGGTATAAGTTGGATGACATTAATGATAATGACGATATTGTAAATCGTTTTAGGGGAGAAGGTGGTGTCAATAGAGTTTTTATGGGCTTTGGGTATCAGATTTCAAATAAACTAAGCGCAGGTGTAGATATTAATTACAATTTTGGTAACATACAAAATTCTGCTATTGAGTTTGCTTACACTGACCCACCAGAAAATGAGCTAGTTGAACTACAAACAAGAGAAGATAGCAGGTCTGATTTGAGTGGCTTAAATGTAAACTTTGGTTTGGCATATAGGACTAGGATATCCAATAATTTAGAACTTTCTGCTACTGCTACCTTTGCGCCAGGAAGTAAATTGTCTTCAGACAACGCTCGCTCAATCTCTACTATAGATGTTACAGCAACAGGTACAGAAATCGTATTAAATACAGTAGAAATTGATTTAGATAGCCAAAACTTAAGAAACACGGATTTAACTTTACCGTCGCGTTGGTCTATTGGTACAGGGCTGGGCAAACCACAATCTTGGTTTGTAGGTGCTGAGTACACCTTTCAAAATACAAGCAATTTTTCTAACCCATTTTATAGCAATGATATTTCAACCTTTGAAAATGCCTCTCAATTTTCTTTAGGTGGTTTTTATATTCCTGATTTTGATGCTTTTACAGGGTATTTTAAACGTGTGGTTTACAGAGCAGGAATAAACTTTGCTAATACAGGATTAGTGGTGAAAAACGAATCGATTAAAGAGTTTGGCATATCTTTTGGTTTAGGATTACCAGTTGGTCAAAGATCTCGCGATCCGTTCTCAAATTTGAACCTAGGTCTTGAAATTGGAAAACGAGGAACAACTAACAATAATTTAATACAAGAGAATTTTATAAACTTCAATGTAAGTTTATCTTTAAACTCTAGATGGTTTAGACAAAAGAAGTACAACTAACAATAAATAAAAGATGAAGACGAGAATTACTATACTACTAGCGGCTCTTTTTATGAGTTTCAGCATTAGTTTTGCTCAACAAGATGAAGAGTGTATGAACAATCTATCGATTTTTGATAGTTATGTGAAAACAAAAAAATATGACGATGCTTACGAGCCATGGAAAATAGTCCGTAGCAAGTGCCCAAAATTCAATAGAGCTATCTATGTCCATGGGGAAAAAATATTAACGCACAAGATTGAAAACAGTACTGGTGCAGAACAAGTAGCTCATATTAATGACTTAATGTTACTTTACGATCAAAGTATAGAGAATTTTCCATCTAAGTATGACCAAGGTGAGATTTTGGTTGATAAAGCAAACTTAGCATACAAATACCAAAAGGAATTAGCTAAAAATGATGAGCAGTTATTTAATATGTTTGATAATGCTTATGTAAAGGATGTAAAGAACTTTACCAATGCTAAAGGACTTTATACTTATTTCTCTTTGATGGTAGACTTGTTTGATGCAGGTAAAAAACCAGCTCAACAAATGTTTGATAAATATGACGATGTTATAGAAGTTATTGAAAACATTGTAGGCGATAATACTCTAAAGTTAAATAAGCTAGTTGAGAAAGAAGAAGCAGGTACAGCCTTATCTAAAAGAGAAACACAATTAAAGGACTATTATGAGGCAAATATTAAAGCTTTAGAAGAGCAAGTCGTACCAAGTATGGATAAAAAACTTGGTGATAGAGCTAATTGTGAAGTATTGATTCCTCTTTACGAAAAAAACTATGAGAATAACAAAAATGATGGTGTCTGGTTACAGAGAGCTATGAATCGTATGTATGCTAAAGGATGTAAAGAAGAGCCATTATTCTTAAAATTAGTTCAGCAAAAAAATAGTTTAGAGCCAAGTGCAGATACATCTTATTATCTGTATTTGCTAACCGGTGAACAAAAATATTTTGACCAGACTTTAGAGTTAGAGCCAGATCCTTTAAAGAAGGCAAGACTTTACAAAAAGCTAGCCAATGAGTTAAAAGATAAAGGAAGTTACGGACAAGCCAGACAATACTATATGGAATCCATGAAGCTAAACCCATCAGATGGCTCACCTTATTTAGCTATTGCAGCAATGTATGCCAAGAGCGCTAATAGCTGTGGAGACTCTAACTTTAATAAAAGAGCAGTATTCTGGTTAGCGGCTTTAGAAGCAGAAAAAGCAGGTAGAGTAGATGGTCGTTTAAAATCAGCCGCAGAAAAATCTGCAGCTAGTTACAGAGCTAGTGCACCTTCAAAATCAGATATATTTACTGAAGGTAATGCTGGGCAAACTATAAGAATCGGTTGCTGGATAGGACGATCTGTAACTGTACCAAATATTTAATGAAACTAAGAAATTCACATATCATAAAGAACTTAGTCACAGTGTTAGCTGTGACTTTGTTTTTTTCTTGTGAAAATGATTTCAGCGATGTTCAAAAAGTTGGAATACTCCAAAACCAACCAATAGGCGAAGCTGAAAATATCGATTTAAAATATACTGAGTTTATTGAAGACTCTGTAAGGTTAAAAGCAAACCTTATTAGCCCAAAAATGCTCGATTATTCTAATCGGGACTTTGCTTTCTCTGAATTTCCAAAAGGTATTGTTTTAAAAGTGTATGATGATCAGGGTAAGATGACTACTATAACATCCCGTTATGCCATTTTTTATACAGATACAGACATTATAGATTTAAGAGGAAATGTAACCATTACTACACATCAAAACGAAAAACTGGTAACAGAGCAATTGTACTACAATGAAAAGTTAGAATGGGTTTTTACTAACGAACCGTGGGTGTTTAATAGAATTGAAGGCCCTCTACATGGTGTGGGATTTGACTCTGATAAAGATTTTAAAAACTTTCAGATGTTAGAAATGGGTGGCGATTTTGAACTTGATAATTAACTATCTTTGTAACTTAATTTTACTTAGATAAACCACACATGAAACTTTTAAAAATATTTCAATACGCTTACATCATATTTGCTATTTTATTTCTTTGGGATGCAATTACTAATTGGTCTGTAGATAGAAACAGGTCATATATGTCTCTTTTCTTTGTGGCTTTAGCGGTGTTTATGTACTTTTTTAGAAAGCGTTTTGCAAGTAAATTTCAAGATAGAAATAAAGACTAGTACATGACTTTAGATATAGTCATAATCATAGTTACACTAATTCTTTCGGCCTTTTTTTCCGGAATGGAAATTGCCTATATATCCTCTAATAAAATACACATAGAACTAGAGAAAAAGCAGGAAGATTTTCTTGGTAAAATACTAACTAAGTTAACTGCAAAACCCTCTAAATATATTGCTACCATGCTAATAGGTAACAATATAGCCTTGGTTATTTATGGTCTAAAAATGGGTGATGTGCTGGTAAGGTGGTTTCAGTCAATGCTGCCCTCTAATAGTACTATTCTGACCTATCTCTTCCATGATTTACAACTATTAACGCAAACAATAATCTCAACCTTTGTAATATTAATTACAGCAGAGTTTTTACCAAAGGTATTTTTTCAAATTTACGCCAATACCTTAATGAAGGTCTTAGCCTTACCTACTTACATATTTTATGTTTTTTTTAGCTGGATTTCAGACTTGGTACTTTGGATTTCGGATGCTGTATTAAAATATATTTTTAAAGCTAAAGGAGAAGATGTTGTGTTGGCAATGACCAAAGTAGAACTTGGCAATTATATTAGCGAACAAATGGAATCCGTAGAGGATCATGAAGAGGTTGATAGTGAAATTCAAATATTTCAAAATGCGTTGGAGTTTTCGGATGTAAAGGCAAGAGAGGTTATGGTGCCACGTACCGAGATTTCAGCCGTTGATATCTCAGAATCCATTGAAAATTTAAGCCAAATGTTTATTGAAACTGGGAGAACAAAAATTATTATTTACAAGGATAGTATCGATGATATTTTAGGATATGTACATGCTTTCGAGTTGTTTAAAAAGCCCAAGAATATTAAATCCATTATTATTCCGGTAAGTTTTGTGCCAGAGACTATATTAATAAAAGATGTGCTTAATATATTAACCAAAAAGCGTCAAAGTATAGCTGTAGTTATTGACGAATATGGAGGTACATCTGGACTAATGTCTGTTGAGGATATTGTTGAAGAATTATTTGGTGAGATAGAAGATGAGCATGATACACTTGAAATGATAGAGGAGCAAATCGACGAAGATACTTATAGATTTTCTGCAAGGCTCGAGGTAGATTACATTAATGAAGCTTACAAACTCAACCTTCCTGAAAGTGAAACCTATGAAACCTTGGGAGGATTAATAGTTGATGAAACTGAAGGTATACCAGAGAAAAATGAGGATATTGTAGTTGAGAATTTTAAGTTCACAATTGAAGAAGTCTCTTCTACAAAAATAGATGTTGTTAGGCTTAAAATTCTTGATAAAGACTAATAATTGCTGTAGCTTACAAAAACTATACTTCTCCTTTTATTATTTATTAGAAAATACTATTTTCGCAGACTTATTTATACGAAAAAATTAAGAAATGGCAATTTTAAATAAAATTAGACAGCGTTCACTAATCTTAATATTAGTAATAGCATTAGCATTGTTTGCTTTCGTTATACAAGGTGTAATTGATAATCCTAATGCATTTTCAAATTCTCAGGGTGTCATAGCAACTGTAAACGGAACAGATATAGAGAGAGATGATTTTCAACAAAAAGTAAAGAATTACCAAGATAGAGCAGGAGGAAGAATCTCTTCAACTCAGGCAATGAATGCTATCTATAGTCAAGAATTGCGTAAAATTATTTTAGATGAAGAATATGAGGCACTTGGGTTGTCTGTTGAAAAAGATGAAATGCGCGATTTGCTTAAAAACAGCTTTCAATCTTACCCAGAATTTCAAGATGAAAACGGGAATTTTGATGTAAACCGTCTTAATGCCTTCATCAGTAACCTTAAAGATATTAGTCCAGATTCTGCACCATTAACTTCTGCAGGACAGTCTTTTAACATTAACTACGATATCTGGACAAATAACGAACAATCTATTGCGACAAACGCACTTCAGCAAACATATTACAATATGATTAAGGCTGGTGTTAGTACTACAATTGCAGAAGCCAAAGATGAGTATTTAGCTGACGCTAAAAATGTAGATATTCGTTTTGTACAGATACCTTATACTACAATTGCAGACAGTTTGGTTGAAGTCACGAAATCTGACATTAAGGCCTACATGAAAAAGCATGAAGAAAAATTTAAAGCAGATGCTAACAGAGAAGTAGTTTATGTAGAATTTAAAGAAGAAGCTTCTAAGGAAGACGAAGATGCTATTAAAGCTGCTCTTTTAAAATTAAAAGGTGACCAACCATTATATAATGAAAGCAGTGGAAACACAGACACCATTCCTGGGTTTGATACTGTAAAGGATGTTGCTGAGTTCATTAACTCTAATTCAGATATAAAGTATAATGATACATTCTTAAGAGCGGCCCAAATTCCTGGTGTAGCAAAAGATAGCTTAATGAAATTGGAACTTGGTGAGTACTATGGTCCATACAAGGATGGTGAGTACTTTAAGCTTTCAAAGATGATTGCTAAAGAACAAATGCCTGATACTGTAAAAGTTAGACATATATTGATTCCTTATGCTGGTGGTCAGAGAGCAGATGCATCTGTGACAAAAACACCAGAAGAAGCTAAGGAAACAGCTGATAGTATATTGGCAAAAATAAAGAGTGGCACTAAGTTTATGGATTTGTTAGAGTTGTCATCTGATAAAGTGAGTAATGAAGATGATGGTGAAATAGAGTTTGCATACAACGCAGGTATGGCACCAGAGTTTAAGGCATTTGCTTTTGATAATAAGAAAGGTGATATTGATGTAGTTGGTACATCTTTTGGTTACCATATTATTGAAATCTTAGAACAGAAGAGCTTTAACGATGTATATAAAATTGGTACGCTAGCCAGAAAAATTGAACCATCTCAAAAAACATTAGATGAAGTTTACAGTAATGTATCTAAGTTTGAAATAGCAGCAAAAGGTGCCGATTTTAGTGAGTTAGCTAAAGAGCGTGGATTAACTGTAAAACCCATTACTTTCAAAGAATTAGACGAAAATATGCCAGGTTTAGGAAGCCAAAGACAAGTGGTTCGTTGGGCATTTGAAGAAACTACAGATGTAGGTGATTACAAAAATTTCCCAATTTCTGGTTTTGGCTTTATAGTAGCTAAGTTAGTAGAAAAGAACGAGGAAGGTTTAATGAGTGTTGAAGATGCATCAGTAACTGCACTCCCTGAAATAAGAAAAGAGAAGAAAGCAAAAATGATTCGTGAGAAGATTAAAGCAACTTCTGTAGATGAGATTGCTAAAAATCAAGGTCAGAGTCCAAAAACTGCAGCAGCTTTAACATTAAAGAATACTACGCTTGCTGGTGCTGGTGTAGAGCCAAAAGTAATTGGTGCAGCATTTGGTTTAGAGCAAGGTAAAACTTCTAAGCCTATAGATGGCGAAAAAGGTGTTTATGTTATTGAGGTAACTAAAGTAACAGAAGCTACAGAATTAGATAACTATACGTCTATCATGAATAGGTTAAACACTACAAAGCGTGGTGCTGTTCAAGGAAAAGTATATCAGGCTTTGGAAAAAGCAGCTGAAATTGAAGATAACAGAGCTAAAACTGTTTACTAGAAAAAGTAGTTAACTATACAAGTAAAAAGAGGCTTTGCAGAAATGTAAAGCCTTTTTTGTTAAAAGACCATATCATTATAAGGAATTACAGTTTCAAATCCTTTGGAATTGAAGTAGTCCGAAGGATTAGCCTTAGAAGTAGCCAAAACAAAATCGCCTCCCCAAGCACCAAGGCTTTTTATGGCACCATCATAGTCGCTGAAAAATTTAGATTTAATAGGTTCTTGATTTAAAAGCTTAGATATAATGTTTTCGTGTTTACCTATTAATCGCTCAAAATCGGATAGCAAAGGTGCCTTTATTATAGCTTCTGTTATTGTGTTAATATCATCAATAATAGATTCACTAACCTTGTTTTGCAATTTGTAAGCTTCAATACCATCTCTACTATTCTGCTTTTGATTGAGATATACAAAATAGAGCTGGTCTTTAAAAGAAGGATTAAAGTCTGCAGGGCTGACTAAAGGACGTTTTGGATTTTCGAGTTGAAAAGTTATTGGTAAGTTATGTTGCGCGCAAGCTATATCATAACCACTACCGCCAAATGTTTTTTCTAAAAGCATGTAGGCATCTACATTTGCCCATTGTGCTATATTATTTACAAGTGTAGAGGAAGTACCCAATCCCCATTTTCTGTTAAAATCTAGATGTGTTGAAATATTATATCCTTTTTCGGTCTTTAAAAAACCTGAATTTAATGCTTTAGCTGCCTCTAGAATTTGTATTAGCCGATTGGAAATAGGATTGTCATCCTTAACTTGTTTCAGGACCTGATCATTATTAAAAACAAAATTACCCTCAAACCATAGTGTTCCTTTTTCATCGTAGCTTTTCCAGTTAATGGTGTTGGTGTCATTATCTTCAATTCTTAAGCTTTGCCCAAATTTTGTGGGTAATGCTAAAGCTTTCGCGCCATCTAGTACTACATATTCTCCTGTGATTAATAATTTTCCGTTGCTATAATATGTTTCTATAGATTGATTTTCGGTGGCTGAGCGTAGTCGGTTTTCGGTGGCTGAGCGTAGTCGAAGCCACAATTTGTAATGACTGTCATTCTTACATTCTGCCAGATTTTTTAATTCTCTAAGTTGTTTTTTTATCAGAGCTTCTTTTTTTGCTCTACTCCAACCTTGAATTTGTTTCTCTCTATAAAAAGCATCATCGATTCTTTGAAACTCTTCAATATATTTTAGTTCTACAGGTAGTCGTTTTTTTGTATGATTTGCACCTTTACCATCATTGTGCTCCGCAACACGTTTTTCAATATCAATGGTGCTACCAGTATAATAAGAACCATCAGAGCATTCTAATATGTAAACGTATCCTTTTGGCATTTTATATTTAATAATGTGACTTCGACTACGCTCAGTCACCGGAATAAATTAAATTTTTCGTAAATTATTAATCGCTTCAACAACAGCGCTATGCGTAACTACATTGGTTTTAAAATGTTCTACTATTTTCTTTTTTTCTTCCGAGGTCGCTTCAAACTGATTTAAAATATTCAATAAGTGCATTTTCATATGACCTTCCTGAATTCCTGTGGTAGTCAAGGATTTTACGGCTGCAAAATTCTGTGCTAAACCAGCAACGGCTACAATTTTCATCAGGTCTTTTGCAACCGGATTTTCAAGCATGTTTAAGGCAAACTTCACTAAAGGGTGTAAAGTTGTTAGGCCACCAACAGTGCCTAAGGCCAATGGGATTTCAATCCAGAATCTAAATGTATCATTTTCGATGGTGCAGTGCGTTAGACTTTTGTAAGACCCATCTTTTGAAGCGTATGCATGCACACCAGCTTCAACAGCCCTAAAATCATTTCCGGTGGCTAAAACTACAGCATCAATCCCGTTCATAATGCCTTTGTTATGAGTTACGGCACGGTAAGGTTCAACTTCTGCAATAGTAACAGCTTGCTTGAATTTTTGTGCGAATAGTTTCGGATTAGAAATATCCTTGCTTTTTAAAGCCTCAATAGGGCAAGATACTTCGGCTCTAACTAAGCAATTAGGTACATAGTTAGAAAGAATGCTCATTACAATGTTTAGCTCACTATTTAATTGCTTTTCAGCTTCTTGTTTAAACGTTTTTGCAAATTGCTCTAAACAAGAATTTATAAAATTGGCACCCATGGCATCTAAGGTCTCAAAGGTAGCATGGAGCTGATAATAATGTTCTAAATCTTCGGTTTTATCCCGAAGTTCAATATCTAAAATGCCACCGCCACGACGTTCCATATTTTTGGTTATGTCCTTGGTGTCTTCAATGAGTTTCGGTTTTATACTTTCAAAAAAGGATTGAAGATTATCAAAACTACCACTATATGTAAAATGAACCTGACCAATTTTTTCGGTCGAAATCACTTCAGCCTTAAAGCCTCCTCTGTCGAGCCAAAATTTAGCAGCTTTACTTGCTGCAGCAACAACAGAGCTTTCTTCAATGGCCATTGGTATGGTATAAAGTTTATTGTTGATTAAAAAGTTTGGTGCAACACCAAGCGGTAAATAAAAATTGGTAATGGTGTTTTCTATAAACTCATCGTGTAATTTCTGTATATTTTCGTCTGTATTCCAATACTGCTCAACTAAGGTTCTAGCGGCTTTTTTATCTGAAAAATATGTGTTTATAAGCCATTCAATCTTTTCGGATTTAGTGAGCTTAGAAAAACCAGAAATAGCATTTGGCATAAGAAATTGATTTTAAATTGCAAAGATACTTAGGATTGGCATAAAATGTGTGCCCATTCTTCTATTATTGCCGATTTACTGTTAATAATGCCTGATTTTTGCATATTTTTTAGTAAACTTGGCATTGCTTTATTGAAAAAAGATTGAAATGAAATGCCTTCAGAAAGAATTTTTCAAATCAATAGAAAACCATAAACAAGGCATTCTATCTGACCATTAAATATGAATAAGTAGTAACTAATGAAATTAAGATACGTCGTAGCTATTATTGGATTCCTAACAACCACATTGATTTGTGGTCAGGATAAGCAAATTACACTTGAAGAGATTTGGGGTGGAGCGTTTAGAACAGAAGGAATGCAGGCCTTGCACTCCATGAAAAATGGAAAACAATATTCGGTTTTAAACTATGATAGACAAAATGGAACAGCCTCTATTGATATTTACGACTACAAAACTTTAGAAAAGGTCAAAACCTTGGTATCTTCCTCAGATATAGCGGAGATTCAAGGTTTTTTTGATTATACGTTTAGCGATGATGAAACTAAGGTCATATTAACCACAAATGAAGAGCCTGTTTACAGACGTTCTAGGTTGGGTGAGTATTATGTTTATGATTTAGAAACCAAAAACATCATAAAGGTTTCAGATGAGTTGGTACAAGAACCTACTTTATCACCAGACGGAACAAAAATAGCCTATGGTTATGAAAATAATTTATACTTTAAGGATTTAAACTCTGGCAATGTGACACAGATAACCTTTGATGGTGAAAAGAATAAAATCATCAATGGTATAACCGATTGGGTTTACGAAGAGGAATTTAGTTTTGTAAGAGCTTTTGATTGGAATGCAGATAGTAACTTAATTGCTTTTATTCGTTTTGATGAATCTGAAGTGCCAGAATTTTCAATGGATGTATATGGGTCTGGTTTATACCAAGCACAGCAGGTATTCAAGTACCCAAAAGCAGGAGAAAAGAACTCAAAAGTATCCCTTCATTTATTCGACTTACAAACTGGAAAATTAAAAGAGTTAAAGGTTAATAAGACTTACGAAGACTTTTATATTCCTAGAATAAAGTGGACTAACGAAGCCAATGTTTTAAGTGCACAGTTTATGAATCGTCATCAAAACGAATTAGATTTATGGTTCATAGATACCAATACTATGGATTATGGTTTAGTTCTCGAAGAAAAAGATGAGGCCTATATTGATGTAACTTTCAATCTAACATTCTTAAAGGATAATAGCTTTATTTGGACGAGTGAGAAGGATGGTTTTAATCATATTTACCATTACGATAAAAATGGAAAATTGATCAACCAAGTAACAAATGGTAATTGGGAAGTGACCGATTATTATGGGTTTAACGAAAAAGCAAATACCATTTACTTTCAATCAACGGAGAATGGATCTATTAACAGAGATGTCTATTCCATAAAGTTAAATGGCAAAGACAAAACACGTTTAACAAAAACAGAAGGGACTAACAGCGCATCTTTTAGTGCAGATTTTACATACTTTATCAATACACATTCTAGCGCTACGACACCATATGAATATACATTACATAATTCAAAGTCGGGTGACTTGGTAAAAAGCATTAAGGATAATGATAAATTGTCTCAAAAAGTAGGAGATTATGTAACTTCTGAAAAGGAATTTAGTACCATAAATGTAAACGGTAACGATTTAAATATGTGGATGATTAAGCCTGCAGACTTTGATGAAAACAAGCAGTATCCATTATTCATGTATCAATATTCTGGACCAGGGTCTCAGCAGGTAGCAAACCGTTGGAATGGAGCCAATGACTATTGGTATCAGATGTTAGCGCAACAAGGTTATATCGTGGTATGTATAGATGGAAGAGGAACAGGTTTTAAAGGCGCAGATTTTAAAAAGGTAACCCAAAAGGAACTGGGCAAATATGAAGTTGAAGACCAAATAGGAGCTGCTAAAAAATTGGGAGAACTACCATATATTGATGCCTCGCGTATCGGAATTTGGGGTTGGAGCTATGGTGGCTTTATGAGCAGTAACGCATTATTTAAAGGAAACGATGTCTTTAAAATGGCAATAGCGGTAGCACCTGTAACCAGTTGGAGATTTTACGATACCATCTACACCGAGCGTTATATGACTACACCAGAAGAGAATCCAAGTGGGTACGATGACAATTCACCAATAAACCATGTCGATAAATTAAAAGGGGATTTCTTGTTAATTCATGGAACTGGAGATGACAACGTGCATGTGCAAAATACCATGCGTATGGTTGAGGCTTTAATACAAGCCGACAAACAATTTGAATGGATGATTTATCCAGATAAAAATCATGGAATTTATGGAGGTAACACCAGATTACATCTGTATAAAAAGATGACCGATTTTATTCATAAAACCTTAGGTGATAAAATTGAAGAAGATAAAAAAGAAGAAAAGGAAACATCGAAGATTAAAGGCTAACTAACAAAAACTAACTAATATAAATTATATGTCAACAGCAATTAAACAACCGCATCAAAAAGAATTATTTGGGCATCCGGTAGGATTATATGTTTTATTTTTTACCGAAATGTGGGAACGCTTTTCTTATTATGGAATGCGCGCAATTTTAGTATTGTATTTAGTGGCTCAGGCTTCAGGAGATAATGCAGGATTAGGTTGGACCAATGGTGAAGCTTTAGCACTTTATGGATGGTATACAATGCTAGTTTATGTAGCTTCAATACCAGGTGGATGGATAGCAGATAAGTTTTTAGGTCAGAAAAAATCCGTTCTCTACGGAGGAATCTTGTTAGTTGCAGGACACAGTATTCTTGCAGTAGAACAAATGTGGGCATTTTACACGGGTCTGGGTCTTATCATCGCAGGTGTTGGTATGTTAAAACCTAATATTTCTACTATGGTAGGCGGTTTGTATAAGCAGGGTGATATTAGACGCGATAAAGGTTTTACTATTTTTTATATTGGAATAAATATTGGTGCATTTCTTTCAAGTTTAATTGTCGGTTATGTTGGTGAAGTGCATGGATGGCATTATGGCTTTGGTCTTGCAGGTATAGGAATGGCAGCTGGATTAATTCAATATTTAGTTGGATTAAAATACTTGAAACAAGTTGGAAATTTCTTAGGAACATCTGAAAATACTTTTGAAAAGGAGGCAATGGATAAGCCTTTAACCAAAATAGAACAAGACAGAGTTGTTGTTTTATTTATTTCATTTTTATTGGTAATTGTGTTCTGGGGAGCTTTTGAACAAGCAGGAGGTCTGATGAATATTTATGCTTCAGAAAAGACCAACCGTATGTTAATGGGATGGGAAGTGCCAGCTTCTTGGTTTCAATCATTAAACGCAATGTTTATCATTTTCTTAGGCACCTTAGTTGCAGGCTATTGGGCTAATAGGAAATTAAAAGGAAAATTATCTACAGGTCTTTTTAAAATGATTGTAGGTCTCATTATCATGGGTACTGGCTTCTTCTTTATGACGGCTGCATCAGCACAATATGAGAGCACTGGTGCATCAGCAATGTACTGGTTGGTATTAGCTTATCTATTTCATACTGTTGGAGAACTTTGTATTTCTCCTGTGGCATTATCTTATATTACGAAATTAGCACCTTTAAAATATGCATCTTTAATGATGGGTGTTTACTTTGCTATGACTGGTTTTGGTAATAAGCTTGCAGGCTTATTAGGAGAAGCTTCTGTAAAGTTAGGAGAGTTTACAATCTTTACAGGTATTGCTGTCTTCTGTGTATCGTTTGGATTATTAGTTATGGTATTTAGAAAGAAATTAGAAAAACTAACCCACGGTGCAGAAGACAATGAACACGAAATGCTAGAAACTGAAAAATACGAACTGGCAGACCCAGATATTAATAACTAAAAATATTACCCTCGTAAATGTTGTTTACGAGGGTTTTCTCTACTAACTAAATACTTTAAGATTTATGAGTAATTCATCCGAAAATTTTTTCGAAACAAAAGTAATGGGACATCCAGCAGGTCTGTTTGTGCTATTCTTTACCGAAATGTGGGAGCGTTTTTCTTATTATGGAATGCGGGCAATACTGGTTATATTTTTAACAGGAATGGTTACTGGTGATAATCCTGGATGGGGATGGGATAAGCCTGCAGCTTTATCACTTCTCGGAACATACGCTATGTTTGTTTATTTGACACCTATAGTTGGTGGTTGGTTAGCTGACAATAAAATTGGCTACCGTACAGCTGTTGTTATTGGTGCTCTGTTAATGACGCTAGGCCATGCGTCCATGGCGATAGAAACACCAACATTTCTTTATATAGGGATTTCTTTTTTAATATTAGGGAATGGGTTCTTTAAACCAAATATGACATCAATTATTTCTAAAATGTATGAAGGTCATGACGAGAAAAAGGATGGTGCTTATAACATTTTTTATATGGGAGTAAATGCTGGCGCATTCTTGGGTATCATGCTTTGCGGTTGGCTTGGTGAAAATGTAGGATGGAGTTATGGTTTTGGCTTAGCAGGTATTTTTATGTTTTTAGGTATGGTTCAGTTTTATTATGCTCAGCCATTATTTGGTGATGTAGGGGCTAAGCCTAAAAATGAGAAAAAAGGCATCATTGATACGTTATCTGAAGGCTTAGAGACATCAAAAGAAAAGATTAGTGGTAAGCTAAATCATTTTGTTACTGTTGATTATGTTTTGATAGGAATATTTATTATTTCAGCACTTATTTTTATAGTGAATGACCCATTGAGTAAAATAGGTAACATTAACACGCTTAATTTTACTGTTATAGGTATAACTGACTCATTGTTCTTTGCATTGTTGTCAGCTATTATTTTTATAATAATACTCATTGTTAGAATTCCTCGTTATGAAAAGGTAGTAAGAGACCGAATGATTGCCTTTACAATTTTCTGTATTTTCACAATCTTCTTTTGGGCAGCCTTTGAGCAGGCGGCAGGTTCGTTACCTATTTATACCAGAGATTTTACAGATAGAGTTCTGGAAGGAAATGCAGCTTCAATATTTAAGATAATTGATGCCATTGTTACCATAGTGCCAATAGGAATCATTACATATGTTTTAATAAGTTTATTCAGAAAAACATTTAGTAGAATTGGTTTTTCTAATATTGTATTAGCAATAAGCTTCATTATAATTTGGGCATTGGTCATTTATAAGCTTTATATCAACTTTAGTGCCGAAGCAAAAGAAGTTGAAATTACATGGTTTGCTATACTTAATTCGTTGTTTATCATAGTTTTTGCGCCATTATTTACAAAGTGGTGGGATAGTAAATATAATCCGCCTGCCTCAGTGAAGTATGCTTTAGGATTAATAGTAATGGCACTTGGTTTTGGACTACTAGCTTTTGCCACAAGAAATGTACCTCTAGGTGCAGAAACAGCCAAATTGAGTATGATTTGGTTAGTACTTGCCTATTTATTCCATACCCTTGGTGAGTTGTGTTTATCCCCAATGGGATTATCATATTTAAGTAAACTAGTGCCTGCTAGAATGGTAGCCTTTATGTTCGGTGTTTATTATCTAGCTATTGCTATTGGTAATAAAATGGCACATTATGTGGGTGGTGATATTGAGAAAATAACAAAAGAAGATGGCTTGTCTTATTTCTTTTTGATTTTTACAATTGTTCCTATTGCATTAGGATTAGTTTCGTTGGCTTTGCACCCGTTATTAAAACGATTAATGCACGGAGTACGTTAACAATTCAGTTAAAAATAAAAGAAAATGCTCCTGTTTAGGAGCATTTTTTGTAAGTTCGGTATAACATTTGCAACAAATCGAATATGAAAAGATTTAAAATAGTATTAGCTTTTATAGCAATAGTAACTTTAGCATCTTTTCAGAGCGTTTCCAAAACATCTGAAAAGAAAATCAACTGGCTAACTTTAGAAGAAGCTATTAAGCTTCAGGAAAAAAAGCCTAAAAAAATCATCATGGATGTCTATACCAATTGGTGTGGACCATGCAAAATGCTTGATAAACATACCTTTCATAATGCTGATGTTGTTAACTATATTAATGAGCATTACTACGCTGTAAAGTTTAATGCCGAGGGTGATGATTCTGTAACTTACAAAGATAAAACCTACACAAATCCCAATTACGATCCTGCTAAAGCAAATAGACGTAATAGTGCACATGAGCTAACCCGTACACTTGGTGTAAGAGCATACCCAACAATGGTGTTTTTTGATGAGGAAGGCAACTATATCGCACCTATTTCTGGGTATTTAAAGCCTCAACAACTAGAACTCTATCTAAAGCTTTTTAAAACCGACAAGCACAAGGACATGGATACTCAAGAAAAGTTCAATGAGTATTACAAAAATTTTGAGCCTACTTTTAAGGAATAATAAAATCGTTGTTTCGAGTGGTTTTTCCAAACGCGGTTTATAAAATTGCATCGAGAATAAGTTAGTGAGAATTATTTCAAAATAAAAGCTCCCTTTTCATTAGTGTAATGGAAAGGGATGTTTTTTACCATACAAGTTACTTTCCAACGTTCTACATAAGATTTATAATTACTGGCATCTGCAATAATCTGTTGCGGCTTTAAGCTATCAATAACTCTGTTAAGGTTTACTTTTGGAGAATTACGAAGCAAAACAAAATTTGGATGAAAGGATAAACCTCTATATACACCTAAACTATCTACTACTAAAAGGGTTTGGTTTTTAAATAGATAGGCATGGCTTAGATTGCCTTCCGTAACATTATCAATCGATTCGCCTACCATATAGTTCTTAATGATATTGTCATTTCTAAGTAGTGAAGAGTCTAAATTGTGATGGACGTTAAGTTGGTCGTTCTCTTTTAGTCCTATTATTGAAAACCGACTTTTATTAAAGACAATAAAAGCGTCGTCTTGATTTTTGAAATTAGTATAAATGTAAGTGCCTTGAAGACAAATAATACCAATTAAACTTAAAACTACCCATCTAAATGTTTTGAATTTATATACCTGCACTACACTGATGATTATAGCATATGCACATACTACTTGAATTAAAGTAAATGGAATATCTCTAAACAAAAATTCTTCAAATTGAGCCACCCAAGCAATGAATCCGTTTAAGGATTCTATAATAAAGCTATAAATTTCAACTACAGGTTTAGGAAGAAAATCGACTAAAGCCATTACAATAATCAAAAGGCCAAACCCAAGTATCAATCCTAAAAACGGAATCACAACAATATTAGATATAAAGAACAATCCAGGAAATTGATGAAAGTAGAATAGGCTAATCGGCAGAACACCAGCTTGAGCAGCTAACGTTACCGTAAATATCTGCCAAGGGTTGTCCACAATTAAATATTTAGGCTTCCATAGTTTATACAAATGAGGTTGAATACTCACGATTCCTAAAACTGCTAAATAGCTCATCTGAAAACCAACTTCAAATAAAAAAGTAGGCTTAACAAGTAGAATAAAGAATGCCGAAATGGCCAAGGTATTATAAATATTGGTAGAGCGTTTTAGATGCATGGCTATACTAATAACACTAAACATTGTAACAGCTCTGGTAACTGAAGGAGACAAACCCGCAATTATGGCAAATAACCATAGGAGAATGACAATTAGCAATGGTCTTAAGGTGTGTCCGTATCTAAAAAGGAGTAATGGCTTAAATAAAAAATTGAGAATTAATAATATGATTCCCACATGCAAGCCAGAAACAGCCAGGATATGAATAGTGCCCGAATTTACATAATTGTTATAAATACTTTTATCTATAGTTTGTCTTTGACCTAAGAGTAACGCATTTATGATACTTAAAACATCATCTTCAAAGCCAGCTTTAGTAAGTTTGGTATTGATAGTAGTCCTCAATCGGTCTGCAAAACCATAAATTGTTGTTGGTTCTCTTGATAGAATAAGGATTTCGTTGGGTTGAAGATAAATCTGATTATAAACTCGTCTTAATTCTAAATACTTACTATAATCAAACTGATGAGGGTTTAATGGTTTTTGAATCTCTTTTAAATCTGACTTGGTATAGATGATTGCATCTACAGGTAAGTGGCTAAATGTAGAATCTTTTTTGATATTGATAAGCAATTCTCCTAAAGCTATTTTATGGTTTACGGAAATTAAGGAAACAATATATTTATCGTTGTATTGATCTGGTTTTAGACGTTCCTTGATTTTAAATTCTAAATCAGGAAAGTTCTCTAGATTCAAGTTTCTATAATGCTCAGCATGTCGCTTATCGTCTTGTATGTTATATGTATTTATACCAATGCTCACCATACAGAAGTAGGCAAGTATAGTAAAGTAAGGTGAACGACTAAATTTTTGTCTTAGACTTAAGTAGTAGATAAAAAGTAAAGCCATTAACCCAAAGGATAGGTAAATGGCTAAACTGAAATTTGGATTAAGATAATAAGCAATACAAATGCCTAGGATAAGACAAACTGTAAGTTTTATGATTATAAAATTTAGTAACTTCATGATTTTGAGTTACTAATATAATAAAAAGAGGATATTCGTTAAGAAAAATATTACAAAACTCGCCTCGCTTGTACAAACGCAAAGTACCAATACTTTTCTGCCAAAGACGAAATCATAACACCTCTGCTTGTAGAGGCATGTATAAACTCAACATTACCTGTACGCACATTGGTAACGATACCAACATGGTTAACTTTACGGCTGTTTTTTTTGGTGGCGAAGAATACCAAATCGCCCACATTTACCTCTTTTAGGTCTATCCAATTACCATAGGCAGCTAAATCGCCCGTTGTTCTTGGTACAGTGATGTTATTATCGCTAAACGTAGTATATACCAAACCAGAGCAATCCATACCACGTTTTGTAGTGCCGCCATATTTGTAACGAGTGCCATCAAATTTTTTGGCGTAGTCTGCAATAGCCTTTCCTTCTTTAGTTGGTTGGGCAGTTGTATTTACTTTTACCGTGTGTGTTTGTCGCTTCTTTGAAGTGGAATATGTTTTCTTAGATTTACAGCTTGTTACTAAGGCAATAAAGCAAAAAAGTAATAAAATTTTTTTCATAAGGTTTTTCATACTATCTACTGATTACTGTCTACTGCTTACTGAATTAACAATAAGTTTGGCAGCTTTTTCACTTGCACCTTTACCACCTAGTCTTTTCTCAAGTTCAAAATAATCTAAAAATAGTTGTTCTCTTTTTTCAGAGTTTAAAATAGCATGTAGTTCTTGCTTTAAACGCTTTTTGTTGAGGTCTCCTTGTATTAATTCAGTAACGACTTCGCGATCCATAATAAGGTTGACAAGCGAAATAAACTTTAAAGTGATAATTTGTTTTGCGATATGATAGGAAATTGAATTGGCTTTGTAGCACACAACTTGCGGAACTTTATATAAAGCCGTTTCTAAGGTTGCTGTGCCAGAGGTTACCAATGCTGCATAAGAAATACTTAGTAAATCGTAGGTTTTGTTAGAAATAAAGGTAACATTACTCTTTTTAATAAAGGTTTTGTAAAACTCATAATCTTGGCTTGGTGCTCCAGCAATTACAAATTGATAATCTTTAAAATCATCAACCAAACTAAGCATTACTCCCAGCATCTTGGTAATTTCCTGTTTTCTGCTTCCGGGTAATAAGGCAATAATAGGTTGATTGCTCAGTTGATGTGTTTTTCTAAATTCACTTTCATCAACTTGTGGTCGGTCTGCTATAGCATCAATTAATGGGTGACCAACAAAATGAACATCATAACTATAGGTTTTGTAAAAGTCTTTTTCAAAAGGAAGAATGCAATACATAGCATCAATATCACGCTTTATTTTCTCAACACGACTAGCTCTTGAAGCCCAAACTTGAGGAGATATATAATAGTGAGTTCTAAAATTTTGTTCTTTTGCCCACTTAGCAATTCTGAGGTTAAAACCAGAATTGTCAATAAATATGATAACATCAGGTTGAAAGGCTTCAATATCCTTCTTGCAGAATTTAATATGACCAGAAATTTTCCTCAGATTCATAATCACTTCCGCAAAACCCATAAACTGACGCTCCTTGTAGTGCATTACCAATTCACCACCAACAGCTTGCATTAAATCACCTCCCCAAAAACGAATATTAGCTTTATCATCTTCTTTTAATAAAGCTTTCATAAGGTTTGAACCATGTAAATCGCCAGAGGCTTCGCCAGCAATGATGTAATACTTCATTATCAATTGAAAAATTTAATAATCATTGTTGTTATAAACACTAACATTGTAGCAATAAGTACACCTTGAGCTCTATTGTCTTTTTTCTTTCTTAGGAAGAAAAAGAAAATTGCAAGATTAGGTAAAGCACCAAGACTTATCATTTTGGTTAAAATACCACGTTGTGCACTTTGTTTCAACACTAGCTCCCAGCTATCAGAGTTTCCAAAAATTTTTGTAGCTACTAAAAGCCCTAGAAATGTTGCAATAATACCAACTAAAAGTCCAATAACTATATCTTTATTCACATCTTTATTTTTAATTGATACCGATGCCATTTCATTCTGAAAATTAATTCAACTTCCAAGTGTTTAACGATTGAATCGTATGATGAGCAGTTAAATCAAACTGAACAGGAACAATAGATACATAACCATGTTCTAAAGCCCATTCATCGGTATCTTCTCCCTTATCCATATTTACAAACTTTCCAGCTAGCCAATAATATTCTCTGCCCATTGGGTTAACACGTTTATCAAATTCTTCAACCCAATTAGCACGTGCTTGTCTACAAACTTTAATGCCTTTTATGTCTTTCTTATTTAGGTTGGGTAAGTTTACATTCAATACCACTCCATCCGGTAAACCATGTTCTAAAACCTGTCTTGTAATGGTCTCAACAAAAGATTTACAATTTTCAAAGTTAGCATTCCAGTTATAATCTAAAAGTGAAAAACCAATTGCTGGAATTCCTTCAATACCAGCTTCTAAAGCCGCACTCATAGTGCCAGAGTAAATTACATTTATAGATGAGTTAGAGCCATGATTAATACCTGACACACAAATATCTGGTTTACGATTCAAAATTTCTCTAACGGCCAATTTTACACAGTCGGCAGGTGTGCCAGAGCAACTATATTCTGGCTGTTTCCCATCAATATTTACTTTTTCTAGATAAAGTGTAGCATTAACGGTAATGGCGTGTCCCATACCGCTTTGTGGGCTATCTGGTGCAACAACCACAACATCTCCAATCGTATTCATTACACTAATTAATGTACGTATTCCTGGTGCAGTTATACCATCATCGTTAGTTACTAAAATTAGAGGACGCTTAGCCATAATGTATTGAGATTTTAAGTAGGGTAAAAATACTAAAAACCATAAGAATTAGAAGTATTTGCACCTTTAACAAAAAATTAGTGCCATGATTTTTTATGGCATGGTTTTTTCTTCTATTTTAGTGAAAATAATCATTACCTACTTATTGTAATTAGAAAAATTAGAAAGATGAAAGGGAATTATAAGTTTTTATTGCTAGCATTTTTAATAGCATTTGCTTCATGTAGCTTTACTAGCAAAAAATTTGAGGATAATCCAGATAAAGACAAACTGCTTATTCAGTTAATCACTTATGTTTTAGATAACGGTCATTTTAACCCTCAGGATTTGAATGATAGCTTTTCTGAAAATGTGTTTGAAGATTATTTAACTCAATTAGATCCATTCAAGCGTTACTTTTATGAATCAGATATAAAAGAGTTTGAGGTTTACAAAACCCAATTAGACGATCAAATCAAAGATTACGATGTAGCGTTTTTTAACTTAACGCACGAGCGTCTGTTAAAACGAATTGAAGAGTCTAAAGCTATTTATGCCGAAATTTTAGAAAAGCCTTTTGATTTTACAAAGGATGAAAGTTATAACGCTGACTATGAAACCTTAGAGTATGTAAAGAACAAGCGCGAAATGAAAGAGCGTTGGAGACAACAGCTTAAATTTTCTACGATTGCAAATTATGACGATGCCATATCTCAACGAGATGCTGGTATAGAATCAAATATGCTTCCTGAAAGTGTTTTTTCTGCTCAAAACGAAAAATCCACAAAAACTGATAAGAAATCTTTAGTAGAGCTTGAAAAGGAAGCTAGAGAAGCAACAAAACGTTCGCTTGACGAGCTTTATGATTTCATTGATGATAGACAACGAAAAGACTGGTTCTCTGTTTATATCAATGCTATTGTAGAAGAATTTGATCCACATACATTCTATTTTGCTCCAGAAGATAAAGACCGTTTTGATGTTGCCATGTCTGGTAATTTTGAAGGTATAGGTGCTAGACTTCAGAAGAAAATGGATGCTATAATGGTAAACGAAATAATTAGCGGAGGTCCTGCTTGGAGAGCTAATGAGTTAGAGGTTGGTGATCAAATTTTAAAAGTGCGCCAATCGGATGAAGAAAAGCCAGTGAATATTGTTGGAATGCGTTTAGATGATGCTATTAAAT
>JAGQZO010000078.1:0-7214 GCA_020435515.1 Winogradskyella sp.
GAGTTCAAAGCCCATTTTACCTTGAAACGATAAAATAAATTATGAGATTAAAAAAGTTTTGTTTAGTAGCATTTACAGTTTTAGCAGCAAATTTTAGTTTTGCTCAAGAAGGTGTTCCAATTTATTCAGATTATTTAACAGATAATTATTACTTAATACATCCTTCAATGGCTGGTGTTGCTAATTGTGCTAAGGTTAGATTAACTGCAAGACAGCAATGGTTTGGGGTAGACGACGCTCCTAGCTTGCAAACGTTGAGTATTAATGGTAGAGTTGGTGATACACCTGTGGGTATTGGAGGAATTTTATTCAACGATTCCAATGGTTATCATTCTACTTTAGGTGGATACGCCTCTTTTGCATACCATTTGATGTTTTCTAGAAATGAAATAGATCTTAATATGCTATCTTTTGGTATTAATGCTGGGTTTTTGCAGTATAAGGTAGATGCAAGTACATGGTTAGGGCCTGGAGATGAATTTGATCCTTTGGCAACTAGTGGAACAGCAACTAATTTTAATATTGACGCTGGTTTTTCTTATCACTTCTTAGATTTTTATGCACATTTTACGGCGAAAAATATTTTAGAAAATGATGGAATAAACTGGAATCGTAATGGCGATCAATGGGAATTCAGAAATTTAAGAACTTATCTGTTTTCTACTGGTTATACATTTAGCAAGTTTGGAAGTGATTGGAGTTATGAGCCTTCAATAATGTACATGTACAGAGATGCAACAGAAGAGTCTTCAATAGATATTAATGCTAAAGTTTACCGAGAAATGGATTTTGGTAAAGTTTGGGGTGGATTATCTTATAGACGTAGCTTAGATGGTGCTGAGTTTGTAGACGGTTCTGGAGTAAGTAGTCAGAAGCTACAATATTTCACTCCTTTTATTGGTGTAGATTATAACAACTTTGTGTTTGCCTATACATATTCATATCAGGCAAATACAGTAAACTTTAATACAGGTGGGTTTCATCAAATAACTTTAGGTTATAACTTCAATTGTAAGCGAGAGAAGTTTGAGTGTAACTGTCCTGCAATTAACTAAAACGAAAAAGGCTCGGTTTTTTAATCGAGCCTTTTTTATTGTATGCTATTCCCAGACATAGTTTTTGTTTTTAGCTTGGGTCTTTATGGCATTTACCATAGCATTTTCTAAACCATTATTTTTATCATCCAAATTTTTAGCGATGTATGCTTTACGTTTTACATTAAGCTCGGCGATTTCTTTTTGAAGTTCCTCTCGTTCAGTTCTTTTCTTTTCAATATAAGATTTAATGTCGTCTTTAGATTTTCCTTTTAATTCTTCTGGTAATTGCTTTTCTTCCAAATCTTCATAAGAAAAATCAGCTTCCTTTTCTGCATCAACTAAATCCCATGAGCTATTTTTATAAAGTCTAGAGCTTTTACTTACAGTTCTGCTTACAGCATTAGCTTTATCATAACTCATGGCATTTTCATCTTGCTGTGCCTGCATTTCCATTTTTTGTCGTCCTAAATAGCCATAAGCAACATAAGTTTTATTCAATTTTTCATTGAGTTCTAAAATTTTATCGTCATAAGGAGAGGCAATATGAACAGTAGCTTTATTATGGTTTATAGCCATGTAATCTCCATGTGTAAGATCTGCACCATCTTTCCAAAAACTAGAAATACCTTGATTATAGTCACCACAAAAAATAGTGTTTACAGTAACATCTTTTTGATGTGCGAGTTTAGACGCTTCTTTATAACAAACATTGCCTTGTGTATAGGGCTCGTTTCCTGCGATAAAAATTAATTTCAAATCATCTTGTTTGTCTCCCCAATTAAGTTGGTCTAAAGCTGTTTTAATTACCTTGCCACAGTACTCATTACCTCCTTTTGTGGTTAAAGAAAAAAGAGATTTCGAGATTTCATCTAAATCATCGCTAAAAGCAAGTACTTGTCTTAGATAACCTTCATCTGCATTGAGATTATCATTGCCATATTCATATAGAGCAATTTTAAGATTTGGACTTTGTTCTTCGCATTTGGCATAAGAGAGTTCGTTGACAATTTCCCATAATTGAGCCTTGGCTTGGTCAATTAAGCCATCCATACTGTTACTGGTGTCCAGTAATAATGCGACTTTAATTTCAGGTTTATCAGTTTTTAGATTTGTTTCAATAACCGTTTGGTTAAGTGCTAAATCTTGCTGATTTTGTTTTGTGTTTGCATTGCAGGCTGTAAGGGAAATCATTCCCAGTATTACAGCAAATAGTTTTGTGATTGCTTTCATCGTTCTAATTTTTTGTGTTTAATTCTTTTACATCTATGGTGCCATTGGGTGAAATGACATAGTATTTATGGTCTATTTCCGTTTTGGTAATAGGTTGCTGCTTTTGTTCTTTAGGTTTAGGCGTAAACAACAGTTTTATATTCATACCTATTTGAACTACTGGTTCTAAAATTGAAGGATTGACAACAATGTCATACTGCTCATAGGTTAGCGGTTGGTAATAGTATGATGTTTGCTTTTTTGCACTGGTAACACCTTTATTGGTCTTTAAAGCTTCAAATGAAACACTGTTGTAGGCTTGGTAGCTTTGGTAGAAATCCTTTGGAAAATAACAGTACTTATCATCTGCAATTTTAACATCGTAGTTAGCCATGTCAAATCCTAGAGTAGTGTAGTAGGCTTTTTTATCTGCAATTAGTTTTAATAATTTGTCTTGAAGATTTTTATAAACTTCCTGGATGTTTTCGATAAAATAATCAACCTTAACTAAGTTGTAAACTTCACTCTTGGCACAAGCTTCTAAAATGCCTTCAAATTGATTTGTTTTTGTAAACTGAATATGAATATTTTGTTGCAACTCAAAACCTTTTGGAACTTCAGTATACGTTTTGCTGAATAGCTTTTTGGTCACTTCAACTTCGTATACTGGTACAAAAGAGATGACATCGATGGCAAAATCTTTTTCGGTAATTCCGAGTGAATTTAACCTTGTTTTAATATTGTCTATACGCTCTTTCATCAGAGCATTAGTGGCTTCAGCTGTTTCGCCTATTTGAGACAAATTAAAAACTGCCGTGTACGTTGTAGCGCTTACATTTTGTAATGCTTTTACATCAATAGTAAGCACATCACTCGGATGAAGCGTTTTGTTGATTTGATGTTGAACCGTTGGGTTGTAAATGTGAGCATTTCCAGAAGTTAAAATATTTTGTCTAGAAATGTCTTGTGTGATTTGATCGTAGTTCCCTTTGTGTTGTGCGATTATAAAATTTGCACAAACTAGAATTAGCAATGATGCTAGAATGCTTTTTTTCATTTCGATTACGTGTTTTAATTAATGAATTGTAAAACTCTGCTGAAAAAACAGAAATAAAAATCTAGAATGAGTAAAAGCGACCATTTAATGAGCGAAGTAAAAATCTAAATGAGTTAACCCATAGATTTTCGTGGTTGAAAGGTTATAAAATTGAAGTTACCATTTTTTGATACCAAATAAAGTATGTAAGTTAGTCCTGTTAATGCCTTATTTTGATAAAAATTAGTAATACATATAGCTTCATATTTTTGTTCCTATTTACGCTTTTGAGTTTTGGGCAAAACAATAACATTCAAGCCCAAAACGACGATGTCTTTTTTACAGTAAGAGGATCTATATATCTAAAGGACAGCAGAGAACCGATAGAAAACGCAAGTATTCTAGTTAACAATGGTAGATATAGTCGCACAGATATCTTTGGTAAATTTGAAATAATGGCAAGAGTAGGTGATGAACTAACCATCAGCCATAATGATTTTGAAACCATTTATTATACTGTTAAAAGTAATGAACGTATTACTATATTGGTTGAAGGACAAAAAACTTCACGGTTAAAAAAGGATAGAGAGGATGAAGCCGTAAGACAGTTTAATCAAAAAATAGATTCAGCTGACACTTACTTAAAGAAAGATGCCGCAAAGAGTATAAAATTTGTTGGCGATGCATTAAATATTAATGGTGTTTCTACCAGCCAAAGTGCAGATGCTCACGAGCTTTTGGGAGATATATATGTGTATTGGAAACAATACGATCTTGCTATATCAGCATACAAAATAAGTCTTCAGAATTTTGAAATGACTTCTTCAAAACTCAAATTGGCAGATGCCTATACCAAGAATGAAGAGTATCAAAAAAGCATAGATACCTATAAAAGCTTAAAAGAAAAAGACTTATCCAACTACCAAAAAACGATTTTATACGAAGGACTTGGTGATGCATACTTAAAATTAAAAAATACGCAACAAGCCATAAGTTCTTATGAAAAGGGATTAGAGATTGCGAAGAAACATTTAATAGCTCCGAAGGTTACGGATTTAAACTCTAAAATTGCACAAGCGTATAACGCAAAAGGTGAAGTTGAAAAAGCAAAGGGTTTCTATAGCAATTCACTTAAGTTAGCAAAAAAAGAAAACAAAAAACGTGCTGTTGAAGAACAGGTTAAGGTTGCTGAATTCAATAACCTTAATCAGCAATATGATGATGAGATTGAACTGAGGAAAGACGTCATAGAAACTTTAGAAGATATAGAAAAAGATTCTGTGTTACCAAATGAAAGTCCGTTAACACCACAAAAGCAAAATTATAAATTAGGTAACGCTTATTTATTAAATAAAGATTTAGAAAATGCCATCCCATCCTTTAAAAAAAGTATTGAAGAAGCTGATAAAAAGGAAGACTTAGATGTAAAAAAGGATGCTACAAGAAAACTGTCAGAAGCATTAATCGATGCTGGCAATGCAGAAGAAGGCCTTAAATGGCTAAATGAATACAAGGAAACCGTAGATGAATTGTATGCTAAGAAGATCCAAGAGTTGTCTCAAGTAGCACGTTTTAGCAGAAACATTGCCGAACAACAAAACAGAATCACGTCCTTAGAGAGCGACAGAGCATTATCTAAAAGCAAGTACGATCTTACGCAAGAACGCAATAAACGTCAGCAACTTATTATTTACTCACTTATTGGTGGACTAGTATTACTTTTAATCACAGGCTTTTTAATGTACAAATACATTAAGCAACAACGTTTAGCTAACAACCTTTTGGCATTAAAGTCGCTAAGAAGCCAAATGAATCCACACTTTATATTTAATGCTTTAAACTCGGTTAATAGTTTTATTGCTACTAACGATGAACGAACAGCCAATAAATATTTATCAGATTTTTCGCAATTAATGCGTTCGGTTTTGGAGAATAGCGAAGAAGATTTTATTCCATTAAAAAAGGAAATAGAATTACTTCAACTGTACACCAAACTAGAGCATTTTAGGTTTCAGGATAAGTTTGATTATTCAATAGATGTAGATAAATCAATAAATGTTGAAGAATTTCAAATTCCACCAATGCTATTGCAGCCGTATATAGAAAACGCTGTTTGGCACGGCTTGCGCTATAAAACCGAAAAAGGCCATTTGAGTATTGCCATACGACCAAAATCCCTAGATGAAATTACCATAACCATTGCAGACGATGGTATTGGTAGAACACGTTCTAAAAAAATGAAGACTGAGAATCAGAAAAAGCAGAATTCAAAAGGGATGAACAACATAAAGAAGCGTGTGGCGATTTTAAACGAAATGTATAAAGATAAGGTCGATGTAATTATTGATGATTTTCAACAATTTGAAGATAAAGGCACCAAAGTTGTCGTGACTTTAAAGAAAGATTAGAAATGAAATTTAGAATTGTCTACATAATAGTAATGTTTAATGTTTTTGTTTCATGTATTTCTTCTAGAGTAGAAAGAAGATGCAATGAGCATACAAAAGGTTTAGAATCTCTGAATTTGAATAGTTTTAAAGAGTTATGTGATTATTCTAAAATAGATTTGGATAATGTAAATGCAGAAAACATTCTTTGGATTATCGACGGAGCTCCTATTCAGAATAATTTGATAGTATCTGAAATAGATAATAAGAGATATGATATTTTAAAAATAGATAAGTTAGGTAAAGATAAGCTTACGCATATATACGTTAATAAAAATTGGGAACTAGCAATTCTTGTGACAACAAATGCATGTATTAAAAAGTGATTTAATTAAATGAAACTAAACGCAATCCTAGTAGAAGACGAAGAAACCAGTAGAGCTATTCTACGAAACTATCTCAATAAATACTGTCCAAATATTTCAATTGTAGGCGAAGCTGCTAATGTTGAAGAAGCCCTGGTTCTTATAAGAAATAACGATTTAGATGTGGTCTTTTTAGACGTAGAAATGCCGTATGGTAACGCGTTTGATTTATTGGATAAGGTAGGTCATATAGATTTTGAAACCATTTTTGTGACAGCATATAATCATTATGCTATTGAAGCCTTAAATGCGCATGCGTCGTATTACTTAATGAAACCGATTTCCATTGATGAACTCATTAAAGCTGTTGATTATGTCACAGAGATAAAATCTAAAGAAGAAGCACTACAAGACCAGGTTTTGGTGCCTAAAACCAATGCTGTTAACGGAAAAATCACCATACCACAGCAAGATGGTTTTGAGGTTTTAGAGACAGCGAATATTCTATATTGTAAAGCCGATGATAACTACACGGAAATCTATCTTAACAATAACAAGAAAAAGCTGGTAAGCAAAACCTTAAAATACATTGAAGATAGCCTTAAAGACGGCAATTTTGCAAGAGTGCATAAGAGTTATTTAGTTAATGTAAATGAAGTGGTGAAGTATGTTAAAGGCAAAGGAGGTAGTGTTGTTTTAAGCAACGGAAAGGAAATTATGGTCTCAGCATCCAAAAAGGCGGATTTGTTGGCTTATTTTAAATAATGACTTCTAAAGAGCATAAAAATCCATGGCCAACTAAGGCGGTTATGGAACAGATTTATAAGCAACATTTTTGGGGAGGAAAGGATTTTGATTTTTACTCAGGTGAAGGCTCTCACAATCCTAAAATTATTCAGCCCTACATTGAGGCTGTAATAAATTTTTTAAAATCATATAATGGTGAGCTTAGTATTTGCGATTTGGGTTGTGGTGATTTTAATGTTGGAAAACAATTAGTTCCGTTTACATCAAAATTTATAGCAGTAGACATCGTAGATGATTTAATCGAAAGAAATAAACGATTGTTTAAAGCCAAACAATTAATATTTAAGTGTTTAGATATAGCTCAAGATGAATTACCAAAAGCAGATGGTGTTATTGTCAGACAAGTCTTTCAGCATTTGTCTAATCAAGAAAT
>JAGQZO010000078.1:7283-15285 GCA_020435515.1 Winogradskyella sp.
CCATTTACACCCAACATCAATATTATTACCAATAGCCAAAACCGATTAAAACACCATAGTGGTGTGGATATCTTGGCCGAGCCTTTTAATTTAAAAGTGAAAGAATTTGAAGTTTTGAATGAGATTGTTTTAGATAATAATAGCCGAATTACGACAACTTTATTTACGTTGTAAGATTATAATATTAGATCCTGAAACGAGTTCAGGATGACAAAATTTAAGCATTTATTTCATTCAATAACCAAAGGTAATCTTCTCTGTTTTTTACAAAATCCTTTTCGGAAATATCAATGATTTTAACGTTCAACTCGGTTTGGTTTCTTAAAAAATTTAGGTAGCCAGAGTTGATTTTTTCAAGGTAGTCGTCTTGTATGTCGCTTTCGTATTTACGACCACGTTTTTTTATATTGGCTTGTAAACGTTGGGTGTTTTGGTAGAGGTACACGTACAAGTCTGGTCTGGCTATGTCCTTGTAGACTTGATAAAATAACTTTCGGTATAATATAAATTCATCCTCAGCCAGTGTGACTTTAGAAAATATAAGTGATTTATGCACATCGTAATCACTCACCATAAAATCTTTAAACAAATCCAACTGTGATAAATCATCACTAATTTGCTGATAGCGATCTGCTAAAAAAGACATTTCTAAGGTAAAGGCATAACGTTCAGGTTCTTTGTAAAACTTTGGTAAAAACGGATTATCAGCAAAGCGTTCTAAAATAAGCTTGGCATTAAAATCTTGTGCTATTTTATTAGCCAAACTCGTTTTTCCAGCACCAATATTCCCTTCAATGGCTATGAAGTTATAGTTGCCAAAATCAAAATTCTTCTTAGGGTTTTTAAGCCAAATTTTAATGGCTTCAATTTCAGACCCATCTTCGCAATGTTCCAATAACTCCGCAATGCTTTGATTAAGAATAGGGTGTATTAAGTCTTTAGCAATATCAAAAAGGGGTTGCAATACAAACTTGCGCTTGTGTAAGTTGGGATGCGGAATAACTAAAACCGAGTCTTCTAAGATTTCATCTCCATAAAACAAAATATCCAAATCGATCTCACGAGACTCATAGGTATCAGACTTTTTGGTACTTCTGCCCAAATCAGATTCAATTTGCTTAAGCGTTTTTAGAAGCTTCTTAGGTTTTAATTCGGTTTCAACCCTAATACAAGCGTTATAAAAATCGTCACCTTCAAATCCAATAGCAGGTGTTTCGTAAACCTTAGAAATTTTATGAACCGTCCCAATTTTTTCAAAGATGGCATCAATGGCATCCTGCAAATACTGCAATTTATTGCCTTTGTTACTGCCTAACGCTATGTAAACGGTATGGGTTGGTGTCATAGAGAGTTCAAAATAACTAAAACAATTTTTAATAGATTATCTTTACAGCAACAATTTATTAACCATTTTAAATGTCATTAAAAGACAAGCTTTTAGCACAACGTATCTATCTCTTATTAGGAAGTCTTTTTATAACCTCATTGGTGGTGTCTAACCTCATTTTTCAGAAGTTTTTTTATTGGTATCCTTTAGATGTTGAAGTGTTTGGAAATAAATTATTTGAAATTTCAGTAGGTATTTTGCCCTATCCAATAACGTTTTTAATTACGGATTTAATCAGTGAAATTTATGGTAAAAAGCGGGCCAATGATGTTGTGGTAGCTGGGATTTTTGCTTCGTTATTTTCTGTAGGTATCATTTTGGTAGCCGATAGTGTACCAGCATTGGATAAGTCTCCCATTAATGACGAAACCTTTAAATTTGTGTTTAGCAAGACCATTATAGCGGTTGGCTCTAGTATGTTTGCTTATTTGTTTGCCCAGTTTATTGATATAAGAATTTATCATTTCTGGAAAAACTTAACCAAAGGAAAACACCTTTGGTTGCGAAACAATTTTTCTACTTGGATTTCCCAGTTTGTAGATACCCTGTCCATCATAAGTTTGCTATGCTATTTTGAGGTTTTGCCTTGGTCGAGCTTTAAAGGGCTATTGATAAGTGGGTTTTTATTCAAAGTGTTAGTAGCGTTTTTTGATACACCATTTTTATATCTAGGTGTGTATTTATTTAGAAGACGATTCAAGCTTAAGGTAAACGAAGAGATAGATTTAACCTAATCTGTTACCAAATCATTAAAATCTTACTAAAGTTTCTTAAAAGCACAACTATTCTTCTCAACTTTGCGTATAATAAGTAAAAGCTACGCATTATACCTATGAAAAAAATTTTAAAGATTGTTGGAATCATTTTACTCATTTGTATTGCTATTCTTGTCGCAATACCTTTTGTTTTAGAGTCTAAAATAGATGCTATTGTTCAAAATTATGCCAAAGAGAATTTAGATGCGGATCTTAGTTTTGATGATGTTAGTCTGAGTCTTATCTCTAGTTTTCCGAAGGCAGAAGTTAATGTAGAAAATCTTAAAATTACCAATAGAGCTCCGTTTAAAGATGAAGTTTTGGCCACAGCAAAGGCCTTATCTTTTGAAATGCCAATAGGTGAATTGTTTAAGGGAACTGATGAACCTTTAGTCGTTAATGAAATCATTGCTGATGAGCTACTCTTGACACTAAAAACCAATAAAAACGGAACCACAAATTACGATATCGTAAAACAGGATGAAGCCTCTTCGACTTCAAAAACTGACGAACAATCTACAGGATTTAGCTTCGATATTCAGAATTACGAACTAAATAACAGTGCCTTTACCTACATAGACGAAGAGTCTAATACAAGCTTTTATGCTACAGAGGTAAATCATCATGGTAAGGGGATTTTTTCAGGTGAAAAATCTGAATTAGACACAAAAACCGAAGCTAAAATTAGCATGTCTATAGATAGTACCAAGTATTTGAGCAATAACAGTATAAAATTAGAGGCGTTGATTGGTTTAGATTTAGAACAAAACAAATATACTTTCAAGGACAACAAAGGTTACATCAATGCATTGCCTTTAGAATTTGAAGGTTTTGTGCAACTGGTAGAAGAAGGACAGCAAATAGATATTGCCTTTAAAAATCCTGAATCTTCATTTAAGGATTTTTTAGCGGTAATACCAGAAACCTATGCCAAGAATATTGAAAACGTAAACACTACAGGAAACTTTACGGTTACGGGTCTTATTGAAGGTTTGGTGTCTGAAGAAACCATACCTACCTTAGATATAAACATGCGTTCAGACAATGCGTCTTTTAAATATCCAGACTTGCCTAAAAGTGTTTCTAATATAATGATTAATGCTTCGGTAAAAAACACGACAGGTAAAGCCGATGATACTTATATAGACTTAAATCAGTTAGATTTCAAAATAGATGAAGACGTTTTTAAATCCGAAGCTCACATCAAAAATCTTACTGGTAATATGTTGGTCAATGCCAATTTAGACGGTGTTTTAAATCTAGCGAATATTACCAAGGCATATCCTATTGAATTAGAAAATCAGCTGAGTGGTATTCTCAAAGGAAAATTGAATACCTCTTTTGATATGGATGCCATTGAAACCAATGCTTACCAACGCATTAAAAACAATGGAAGTGTGTCAATTTCAGATTTTATTTTTTCGTCTGAAGATATCGTAAATCCTATTCAAATTAATAAAGCTGATTTGACCTTTACCACAGGAACGGTAAACCTGAATAGTTTTGATGCTCAGACAGGTAAAAGTGATTTCTCTGCAACAGGTACTATTAATAACTTGTTAGGCTTTTTGTTGAGCGATAAAAAGCTTCAGGGTAATTTTAATGTCACTTCCAATACGTTTGCGATTTCAGATTTCATGGTCGAAGAGGACTCTGCTACTGAAGCTTCAAATAAAACAACCTCAAGTAGCGAATCGTTAAAAATTCCTGATTTCTTAGACTGTACTATTACAGCAAATGCTAAAACAGTTATTTATGACAATCTAAACCTAAAAAATGTAAAAGGCCAATTGTTTATAAAAGACCAAAATGCCAATTTGAGCAACATGACCACAGATTTATTTAATGGTCAACTTGGTCTTTCTGGTAATGTCAATACCAAAGAGGCAAAGCCAAAGTTTGACATGCAATTGGCAATGCAGCAATTTGATATTTCTCAGTCCTTTAAAGATTTAGAAATGCTCCGGGCTTTGGCTCCAATAGCAAAAGTTGTACAAGGAAAATTAAATTCTACAATAAATGTTAGTGGCCTTTTGGATGAAAATTTCTCACCAGATCTAACCACAGTTTCCGGGACTGCATTAGCAGAACTATTAACGTCTAATATCGATGTAAGCAAAAGTCCTTTGTTGTCAGGATTAGACAGTAAGCTCGATTTTGTAGACTTTAATCAGCTTCAAAAAGACATTAAAACAAAATTAAGTTTTGAAAATGGAAAAGTAAATGTTCAGCCATTCACGCTAAAATATAAAGATATCCCTATTGAGGTTTCAGGTTCGCATAGTTTTACAAATACAATGAATTATAATGCGGTATTGCAAGTGCCTGCTAAATATTTGGGTGGGGATGTTAATAGGTTAATAGGTCAAATCAATGATGCTGAAGTGAATCAGATTTCAATTCCTGTAACTGCAAACATTGGTGGTACGTTTTCTAGTCCTTCAATTTCAACAGATTTAACAAGTGGTGTTTCTAACCTAACCAAACAGTTAGTGGAAATCCAAAAACAAAAAGTGATAGGCAAAGGCAAGGATAAAATCAATGATTTGTTAGGAAATGTTTTAGGAGGAAATAATAATAACACAAAAACAGATTCTACAAATGTTAAAATAGATAGTACTAAGAAAGATCCTAAAGATGCCATTAAAGAAGGTGTTGGAAATGTTCTGGGAAATATTCTTGGTGGAAAAAAGAAGAAAAGCGATAAAAAAGCACAAGATTCCACAAAAAAAAACTGATTTTGATTAAAATGGTTTGTTTTCAGCGTATTGTATGTTAATAATTCTACAAAATTTTGGTTATCTAAATTATTTAATTATAATATAGGTTCACAAAATTTCAGATAACTACATGAGGCAACTTAAGATTACCAAGCAGGTAACTAACAGAGAAGACAAATCACTAGACAAATACCTACAAGACATAAGTAAAATCCCTTTAATTACGGCAGACGAGGAAGTAGAGTTGGCACAACGTATTAAAAAGGGCGATCAAGAAGCTTTAGATAAATTAACTACAGCTAACTTAAGATTTGTGGTTTCAGTAGCAAAACAATATCAAAATCAAGGATTAAAACTTCCAGACTTAATAAATGAAGGTAATGCCGGTTTAGTAAAAGCCGCCAAGCGTTTTGATGAAACCAGAGGGTTTAAATTTATATCCTATGCAGTTTGGTGGATAAGGCAAGCTATTTTGCAAGCCTTAGCAGAGCAATCACGTATTGTGAGATTACCTTTGAATAAAATAGGCACCATCAATAAGATTAATAAGACATTTTCTCATTTAGAGCAAATTCATCAGCGACCACCAAATGCAGAAGAAATTGCAAGAGAATTGGATATTAGTACTCGAGAGGTAAAACAATCCATGAAGAATTCTGGACGTCACTTATCGATGGATGCACCTTTAAAAGAAGGGGAAACATTCAGTCTTTATGATGTAGTGAGTGAAAGCGAATCTCCAAGACCAGATAAAGGTTTAATGCGAGCATCACTTAACACCGAAATAGAGCGTGCTTTACACACATTGACCCAAAAGGAAAGTGATGTTATTCGTCTTAATTTTGGTATTGGTAACCAGCCACCAATGACTTTAGAAGAAATAGGAAGCATTTATGATCTTACAAGAGAACGTGTAAGACAAATAAGGGAGAAAGGAATTAGAAGATTACGCCATGCCAGTAAGAGTAAAATCTTAAAGACTTATCTAGGCTAAACACTTCTTTTTTTGCCTCAGAGAAAGGCCTTAAAACATAATTCAAAATGACAGATATTAATTTATCGATTATTGAGAAAAATAATTTTTTATTTTCAAATAGTTAGCCTATATTTGCCGACCATTTGCAAGAAATAGATAATAAAAAAACTAGCGATAGATGATTAAAATAGAAATCAAAGAAGGAGAAAATATAGAAAGAGCTCTTAAGCGTTACAAGCGTAAGCACAGAAACGTACAGATTATGCAAAATTTAAGGGATTCTCGTTATTTTACTAAACCATCTGTTGAAAGAAGAAGAATAGTACAGAAAGCACAGTATATACAAAGACTAAGAGACGCAGAAAACATCTAGGTCTCTAGCTTTTTATTTTAAAATATATAAGAGCAGCAAATTATTGTTGCTCTTTTTTCGTTGTATACAGTCAGAAACTATCTAAATTTTTCGTTTTCTGCTCTAACCTCTATTGGCTCAATTGGGCAATCTTCATAAAAATTCTCAAATGTTTTAGTTGTTGAGTAATCGTCTGTTAGTACTTTATATACCATAATTACAACTAGAATTTGCCCAATAACTGTAAGGTAAAATACCCAATTAAAAGGGAAACCCATAGCACACATTATAGTTATTGTTACTAAGAGTAATGTTGTAATTGCAACGTAAAGAAATGGTGATTGCTTCATCATGTTTTTGTTTAAAATTAACTATTAAACAGTAAACAAAATAAATTTTAACGCAATCCTAACACTCTGTTTCACAAAACATTTAGGTCTATAACAAGGCCTTCATTGGCTCTAACATTAAATACAGTATCATCTTCAAAAATTAAATATTGGCCTTTAATGCCGACCAGTTTGCCTGAGTAAGTAACTTGCTTTTCAATATTAAGGCTTTGAGGTTTTTCAGGATAGTGTTCCACTGGAAAATTGAGATGAGTTTCAGAGTTGTTTTCTATAAAGTAATCTTTAACTTCATCAGGTATGTATGTCTTCAAACGTTGCCTCCATTCAATAAGATCTTCATCGGCATTGTCATTTCTAAGCATTTTTCTCCAGTTGGTTTTATCCGCCACATGATCTTTTAAAGCAACTTCGGTAATACCTGCCAGATAACGATTTGGTACTTCAACAATTTCAATAGCTTCATGTGCTCCTTGGTCTATCCAACGCGTGGGAACCTGACTCTTTCGTGTAACACCAACCTTTACATTGCTAGAATTTGCCAAATAAACAATATGAGGTTGTAATTGCACTTGTTTTTCGTATTCTAAATCTCTGTCTTCTTTACCCAAATGTGCTGTGCTCAACTCTGGGCGCATGATCCAGTCACCAGCAACAGGTTTATCAAAAAAGCAGCTTTTACAAAACCCTTGTCTGTAAATAGGTTTGTCTAAACCACAACTTAAACATTGATATCCAACATGCTTAATTTCAATAGTTTTGTTAATGAGTTGATTCATGTGAATGAAATCATTCTCAAACACCAAGTAATATTGAATTGGCTTTAAAAATTCGGTCTGCATTTTAGTAAGGACACCTGTATAAATCATAAAAGAAATTTATTAAATTTAGCTTTTGGATTTTTCAAGATATTAAATCTGAAAAGAAACTTAAATAGCCAAATGCCGTTTAACGGCTAAAGATAACCAATCAATGCCAATTCCTATCGTAAATTCTATTGCTTCGTGGTTTTTAAAAAAACGATTCCATCAAATAGATTTGTTTTTAAAATACCCTAATGAGGTACAAAACGAACTGCTTTTTAGCTTACTTAAATTTGCGAAGGATACGGAAATAGGTAAACAATACGATTTTGCTTCAATAAAAACCTATAAAGAGTTTAATGAGCGTTTGCCTATTGTGAGTTATGAAGATGTGCAGCCTTTTATTGAGCGCTCTCGTCAAGGTGAACAGAATATTTTTTGGCCCAGGCCAATAAAATGGTTTGCCAAATCTAGTGGGACGACAAATTCTAAAAGTAAATTTATTCCTGTAAGTACGGAATCTTTGGAAGACTGCCATTACGCAGCTAGTAAAGATTTGCTGTGTATGTACCTTAACAATAATGAGAATGCACAGTTATTTACTGGAAAAAGTTTAAGGTTGGGAGGAAGCAAAGAACTATACAAAGAAAACGGAACTGTGT
>JAGQZO010000079.1 GCA_020435515.1 Winogradskyella sp.
CAAACAAAATTACAGTGCTTATGAAATTACAGTACCTCATTTTTCTTGTATTAATAGTTTTTAGCTGTGAGACAAAAAAAGAGAATACGTCTTTAAATCCAGAAAACTGGTCTAAAAGAGCCATTGAACTAAAGGCTAATGATTCTTTAGAATACGGTAAATCCTATCTGTCCATTTACTCTCAAATATATAGTTTAACCGAACATACTAAGCACAACTTAACCTCTATGGCAAGTATGAGAAATACAAGTGATAAGGATACTATTTATCTATTAAGAGCCGAGTATTATGATACACATGGCAAATCTGTTAGAAAGTATTTTGATTTCCCTATTTATCTTGCGCCAATGGAAACTACAGAAATTGTTATTGATGAAGTTGACGTGTCTGGTGGTACTGGTTCAAACTTTATTTTTGAATGGAAAATCCCAGCAGATTGTCCAGAACCCCTTTTTGAAGGTGTGATGACCTCTACCATGGGACAACAAGGCTTATCCTTTACCACTAAAGCCAAAAGAATTAAATAACACAAAGGTTTTACCCAATATAAGTTTTAGCTAATCTTGTTTCTTAATCCCAGAGTTAAGAGCTGCATCTATAGCATCAGAATACTTTTTATCAGCACCAACTTCAAGCATTCCTATAAGCATCAAACATGTGTCTTTATTTATTTCAAAGCAATAAATCTTGTTATCTAATGTTACACCCTCAGCTTCTGATGTTCCGTACATATAAAGCACATTGATTCCGTTAATTTCTTTTTCCCCAGAACTAGCAACTTCAAACTGTTGGGCAGCTGTGTTTGCTTTTAATTTTTCTTTTGCTGCCTCATATGTTTCGGGCACGTACATACCCATAACTACAGCTTTAGGGCTTTCTGATATATAGGTGTTTTGTGTTACAGCCATAAACAATTCTTCGTTAACTTTTATATCTACTTTTTTAGACATTAGCTCTAAAGCTCGTGCTTGTTTTTCTGCGTCAGTCTCTTGAGCGTTTACAAAAAGACCGATAAATAAAGCTGTAACTAATAATATTTTTTTCATTTTGAATTTTTTTGAGATTAATCAAATATAGAATTAATTAAAACAATACGTTCAACTTTAATTTATTAATAATCAAAAACTAAAATAAAAGATTATCTTTGCGCCAAAATTCACGAATAATTTAAAAAAACGTGAAGACCTCAGAGTGAGGTGTGTTACCAGAAGATTAGGTTTAAGTATGTCGATACGCTTCTAATGTAACACTACATTAATTTATCGCATACATATTTAAACAAAAATGGACACATTCCAACAACTCGGTCTTAATGAGGACCTTCTTAACGCTATTTCAGATTTAGGATTTGAAACACCCAGCGAAATTCAACAAAAAGCTATTCCAGTCTTAATACAAGAAGAGCGCGACTTGGTAGCTTTAGCACAAACAGGAACTGGTAAAACTGCAGCTTTTGGTTTTCCGATGTTACAAAAAATTGACATCAATAGCAGAACCACACAAGGGCTTATACTCTCACCTACTCGAGAATTATGCTTACAAATTACCAACGAACTAAAGCTTTACGGCAAATATTGCAAAGGCTTAAATGTAGTTGCTATATATGGTGGTGCTAGCGTAACAGAACAAGCTAGCCAAATAAAAAAGGGTGCACAGATTGTAGTAGCTACACCTGGTCGTATGAAAGATATGATTAGCCGTAATTTGGTTGATATTTCTAAAATACAATACAGCGTATTAGATGAAGCTGACGAAATGCTCAACATGGGCTTTTATGAGGATATCACCGATATTTTGTCTCACACACCAATAGATAAGAGTACTTGGTTGTTTTCTGCAACAATGCCTAAGGAGGTCGCTACAATTGCTCAAAACTTTATGCACAACCCAATAGAAATAACTGTTGGCAATAAAAATGAAAGTACAAGCAACGTATCTCACGAATACTATCTAGTCAATGGCCGCGACCGTTATTTGGGTTTAAAGCGTTTAGCTGATGCCAATCCAGATATATTTTCAGTTGTATTTTGTAGAACTAAACGCGACACTCAAAAAATTGCCGAAAAACTGATTGAAGATGGCTACAATGCAGGAGCGTTACATGGTGACCTAAGCCAAAACCAACGCGATTTGGTAATGAAGTCCTTTAGAAACAAGCAAATTCAAATGCTTGTTGCTACAGATGTCGCAGCTCGTGGAATCGATGTAGATGATATTACACACGTTATCAATTACCAGTTGCCAGATGAAATTGAAACCTACACGCACCGTTCTGGTCGTACAGGTAGAGCTGGTAAAACTGGTGTTTCTATGGTTATTGTTGCCAAAAGTGAAGAGCGAAAAATTAAAAGTATAGAGCGCATCATTAAAAGACAGTTTGAAAAGAAGGACATTCCCTCTGGTATGGAAATCTGCGAAGTACAATTAATGAGCTTGGCAAATAAAATCCACAACACTAAAATTAACCACGAAATTGATAAATATTTAGACAGCATCAACGAACTGTTTGAAGACACCCAAAAAGAAGAACTTATCAAAAAGTTCTTCTCTGTTGAGTTTACAAGGTTCTTTAATTATTATAAAGGTTCTAAGGATTTAGCTGTTTCCGATTCTGGTGGTAGCAATGGCGGAGGCGGAAGAGACTCGTCTGGCAACGATACGCGTTACTTTATTAATATTGGTCGTAAGGATGGTTATGATTGGATGTCTTTAAAAGATTTCTTAAAAGAGACCTTAGAATTAGGTAGAGACGATGTTTTTAAAGTAGACGTTAAAGACAGTTTCTCATTCTTCAACACTGAAAAAGAAAACGAAGAAAAAGTTTTGGCATTTTTTAAGGACTTTAAATACAATGGTCGCTATGTTAATGTAGAAGTTAGTGAAAACAAAGGCCGTAGTGGAGGTGGGAAACGAGATAAAGGAAGAGGAAAGCGAAAAGGTAATGATAAGCCTCGTGAAGAAAAACGTCCGAGACGTAGTAAAGATTTTGGAAGACCAGAAGGAAAACGTTCTGATAAATCTAAAAAGGGGAAATACTCAACTTCAGACAGACCTCGTAGATCTCGCAGAAAATAATTGAAAGCCTCTATTAAGAGGCTTTTTTTATAAAGTTAACGTTGTTAATATTTAGTCAAATCTTTTGCTTAAAAGGACAAAATCAGTTTTGTTTATTACCTTTACAACGTATTTAACACTATGCGATACCTACTATTTATATTCTTATGCTTCACTACAGTTTATAGCTATAGTCAAGATAGTACTGCCACTAAGACACCAGAAACGGTTAAAGGAACCATCACCAGTTCAACAACCAAAGAGCCTTTGAGTGATGTTAATATTGTTAATATCAATCAAGTCGTTGGTATAGCAACAGATGATGAAGGTAAGTTTGAAATTAAAGCAAAGGTTAACGATACACTCCACTTATCATATTTAGGTTACAAGTCTATAAAAGTCAGAGTTACTAACGACTGGTTAAAGTTTGGCAACACAGAAATTGTAATGACCGAATTAGCCTTAGCGCTAGAAGAAGTTACTGTAAAATCACTAGAACTTACAGGTTATTTAGAGGTAGACATGAAGCAAGTACCCATTACAAACAATAATCAATATCGTATCTCTGGATTGTATGGTAAGGCCTATGAAGGTGGAAAACCTAACATAGCCACTAAAGTTTTAGGTGCTATTTTTAATCCTGCTGATTTCCTCTATAATATGTTTGGAAAGAAGCCAAACGAAATGCATAAGCTTAAAAAGATTAAGGAAGACGATGAAATAAGAAACCAATTAGCCAAGCGTTTTGATAGGGAGATGCTTATGGTTTTATTACAAGTTACCAAGTACGATTTGGATGAAATCGTTAATCAATGTAACTATTCTAAAGACTTCATCAATACTGCAAACGACTTACAGATTTTAGATGCCATTAGCGAGTGCTACGAAGAATACAAAGTGATTCAACGTAGTAAGGAACGTAAAAACAAGAAAAAAGACAAAGCTTAATTCTTTTTAGGCATTTGAGTGTAGTGCCACTCTATTACCTTCAGTATCTATAAACACACCCATAAAACCATGTTCGTCTGAAATTTTAGTTTTAGGCTGGTAAATTTTACCTCCTGCTACTTCTATTCTATCCAATTCATTTTGAACATCTTTAGATATAAAATAAACCAAAGTACCTTCTTGACTGGGAATATATGACTCTTGCTTAATTAGAGTTCCTGTAGCACCTTCTCCTCCATTGTGATTTGGAAACCAGCCCATTTGTAGTCCACCAAAATTAACTTCATGAATTTCAACCTTAAAAACGGTTTCATAGAATTTTTTAGCGCGAGCCATATCGCTCACCGGAATTTCGAACCATCCTACCATAGCTTGAATTATTTAGATTCTAATATTTGTTTTAAATCATTCAGACCTTCTTCAAAATCTTTTCCAACAGTTTTATCCATGTTAAAGAATAAAAAGAAAATATTTGAAGGCGGTTTATTAACCCCTTTAAATCCCCAAACCACCTCAGTTGCATTGTCACCAACCGAACGTGTTGTTAAGTAAGCATCTGATTGCGATTTCCATGGTTTGAAAAAGCGTAGTTGACTTTCAACGTACTTATTTTCCGTAATCTTGGTAATTTCTTGTTCTCCTGTGCCAACATCCTTATTCCCTTCCCATCTTGAAACAAATCCAACAGTAGCATCAGTACCTGTAAATTCTTGCTTCATGTTTGGATCTTTCTTTTTCCAAGGAGACCATTCATCTTGATTTTTTATATATTTCAAGTAATTAAAAACTTCGTGTGTAGGTTTATTAATAGTAATGCTTCGGCTTACATTATAGGTTTTTGGTGCAATAAGTGCCAACAATACAATAAGGGCAATAATTGCAAGTACGATGTAGAGTGCGGTCATCATAATTATTGATTTTTTAGTTAGTACCTAAAATTACAAAAATTAATGTTGCGATTTGTAGCGTTCTACAATGGCATCGTAATCTTTTAAGGTCTTTTTAATCCAATCGAAGCGTTTTTCCATGTATTCTTCTTCGCTCAATTGCCAATTAATATCAGACTTACGCAACCTAGACGTCACATGCTGAAGAATGATAGCTGCTGATACCGAAATATTTAAACTCTCCGTGAAGCCTACCATAGGTATCTTTAAAAAACAATCGGCTTCATCCAGAACACGCTCAGATAAGCCTTCCGTTTCTCTACCAAAGAAAAAGCAAGATCGTTTAGAAATATCAAAATCAATGAGGTCGCAATCTTCAACGTGCGGACTTGTTGCCACAATCTGATAGCCTTTAGCCTTTAAATCTTCAATACAAGATTTCGTGGTGTGATAACGATTAAGATCTACCCATTTTTGAGCACCCATAGCAATTTCCCTATCAATGCGCTTAGAATTGATTTCTTCTACAATATTAACTTCCTGTATGCCAAACACATCACAAGTACGAATAACAGCACTGGTATTATGCAACTGATATACATCTTCTGTAGCCACAGTAAAATGCTTGGTACGTTGGGCCAATACTTTTTTAAAGCGTTTTCTTCGGTTCTCAGTGAGGTAGGATTCTAGGTATTCTAAAAGTTTTAAATCTGGCATAAGTCAAAATTAAAAAAATACTTGTCATGCTGAACTTGTTTCAGCATCTTTACATTATTGAAGTCCAAATGCAATTTTTAATGAAACACATTGTTGTATTAACAGGTGCTGGTATGAGTGCCGAAAGCGGTGTTAAAACCTTTAGAGACCATGATGGACTTTGGGAAGGCCATGATGTGATGAAAGTGGCTTCACCAGAAGGTTTTAGGCAAAACCCAGAGTTGGTTTTAGACTTTTATAACCAAAGACGAAGGCAACTTAAGGAAGTTCAACCAAACCAAGCACATAAAGATATTGCCCTACTTGAAGCTAACCACAAGGTTACCGTAATAACGCAAAACGTAGATGACCTTCACGAGCGTGCTGGGAGTACTGATGTTGTACATCTTCATGGTGAACTTAGAAAAGTACGAAGCACAGGAAATCCTAGAGATATTAAAGTATGGACAGAAGACATTAATTTGGGTGACACTTGTAAAAAAGGATACCAGTTGCGCCCACACATTGTATGGTTTGGTGAAGATGTACCTATGATGGAAACTGCCATTAAAATCTGTTATGCAGCAGATATTCTGATAATTATTGGAACAAGCATGCAGGTATATCCAGCGGCAAGCCTTATTCACTATGTGCAACCAGATACTGATATTTATTACATAGATCCGAGACCTGCTGTAGTTCGCAATCAAAATATTAAGGTGATTGCTAAAACAGCTACTGAAGGTATGAAGGATATTCTTGATATTTTAAAATAAGTTTTTGTGAATTCAAATCGTCTAGTTCTCGATACATCTCGACATTTTATGTCGAGACACTCAAACTGAAGCATAAGTTAATCACCTTCACTCAACTTAAAAAAGTCATTCACGGGTTTATTAAACACTTTAGATAATTTTAAGGCCAACACTGTAGAAGGCACATATCGATTAGCTTCAATAGAGTTTATAGTTTGACGAGACACACCTATTTTTTCTGCTAAATCCCCTTGTGTAAGATTGAGTATGGCACGCTCTACCTTTATAGTGTTTTCCATTATCTATAACGTTTTAAAGTGTGGTAAAACATTAACTGAATCATGAGCATAAATAGCAAAACCTGAAAATCTCCCAAATCTTTATAAGCTTCACCACCAGAATGTACCACATTAGACACTCCAAACTCTACATAAGGCATTACCAAAGCATAAACTACACCAACAATAAAAGCGATAGCATAAGATTGTGCCCTTAAACCAATGGTCATTTCATCCTCAATTTTATCTTTAGAGACTGACATTACCAACATACCAACAAGTAATGTTTTTTGAAGTAAGAGTTTCAACCACTCTGTATCACCATCTATTACAGATGCTCTAACAAACATCGTAACTATAGATATTACAGTTATTACTATACCAATTATCATAAACTGATGTGGCAATCTAAACTTTGTGATTTTTAAAAGACGAGTGCGCTCGCAATCGATTAATTTTTCTTTATTCATTATTGACAAATATATTTTATAATTAGTAAAATTATTTTTACTATATGACAAATATATTTTACATTTTAGTTCTACACAAGTGTTTTAATAAAATATCTTTCTCCATCTAAATATTTAGGTAAATACAAAATTGAAAATCGTCCATTCATTAGCGAAAATAATCCATTTTATGTCTAGGCTATCTTCTGCAACTTTGTATCGTCAATAATGACAAATAATTATAAAACATATAAAATGGAAAATTTAACATCAGAAT
>JAGQZO010000080.1 GCA_020435515.1 Winogradskyella sp.
GTAAATTTAGATTGAAATTCTGCCGAATCGGTAAGCCCATCATTATAAAGCTGGTAATTTGTATCACGCTCAGCTTGACTAAAAGCTAGATCGATATTTATATTTCCAAAATTATAACCAAGACCTAATGAGTACCCTGTTAAATCTCCAAAGAAAGAATCATCTTTATAAGGACTTTCTTCAAAACGATAACCTCCTCTAAAACTTAATTGTTTATATCTATACTCTCCACCAATTCTATAAGAATTTGCAGTATCTAAAGAATTATTAATGGTGTTATTTAATTCAGAAAAAAACATGTCAGAAGCTGGTCTAAATTTAACTCCGCTATAATCTTTGATAGAATAATCAAAACTAATTAATCCTTGTTTTCCAAAAACATAAGCCAAACTTCCTGTAACTTTTGAGGGTGTTTGTAATCTATATTCAGGGAAAATATTTACGACGTTAGGGTTTATGATTATGTTACCTTCAGTTGTACTTGTCGTAGCTAAATATTGAGACGTTTCTTCAGATATTCTAAACCAAGTAGGTGAGTTGTAAGATAATCCAACTCTGAACTCTTCTGTAACTTTTGCTATTCCCCCTAATTGAAAAGAAAATCCGCTTCCTGTTGTTAGAAGATTATTTTCAAAATTAACATTAGTTATGGTAGAGTTCGCATTTGAATTGGTCTCATTCAAAAATGTACTTCTTTCATAATTGATAAAATGTGCGTTAAGATTAATTCCTAAGAATATCTTGTCTTCATAACTTGTAGCAAAATTGAAAGCTAATTTTCCATTATAGCCTCTACTTGCATAATAATATTCTTGGTCAAAATTATTCCCGTTAAGATCTATATTAGAGGTGTATGCAGTGTTTTCATCAGTGTTTTCTATAGGGTCTAAAATAAATCCTTCATAGCCTAAAAACGCTTGCTGATTTTCAAATCCATAAAAAGATCCTATTTCAGAATATGCTTGTGATATGGTTTCTCCAGGGAACGCCGAAATCTCGTCCAATCTTAATCCTTGTGCATTCAAAAGAAAGTAGTTTCCTATAGAATTATTAGGGTTTACACCTCTTGCCACCCAGTCATCATCAAAGTCTGCAGATCTATCGTAAGCAGCGCCTAATGTAAATTTTTTCCAAGGTGAATTTTCGTCTCTGTTTACAAAAACAAAAGTTGCGCCTAACTGATTTAAATCGAAATTAGAATTTGACGAAGATGTAAATCCATTAAAATAATTGATATCATCATTTTTACTAAAAACACCTAAAGATACAGAAGCGTGGCTATTATTAAAAATGGCAGAGCCTGCAGGATTTATATTTACGGCAGACATATCTCCACCAAGCGCGCCAAATGCACCACTCATAGCTCTAAAACGAGCCGTTCCTTGAATTTCATCCATAGAATAGCGGACAGCATCTGATACATCTTGTGCTAAAATATAACATGAGCTCGCTATGCCTATGCAAAGCATAAGTAATTTTTTCATAAGTAATTTTTTTAATTAAAAGAAAGGGGTTAAAAACTAATTATCCTCTACCACGTCTGCTACTACCTCCTGATCTTGATCCGCTACTAGAAGACCTTGAGCTACCAGATGAACGCATACTGCCAGATGATCTAGATGATGAGCTTCCTGAAGATCTAACAGAACCTGAAGATCTTGTACTTCTTGTAGACCTAACAGAACCAGATGATGATCTGCTATTTCCTGTAGACCTAATGGTTCCTGATGATCTGCTAGTACTCGGTCTAGTAATCCTACTGTTAGAGGTCGAAGAAGAATTTCTTATAGTACCATTTCTTGATGTACGTATTGCAGAATTTGATCGACTTGCGCTAGAACTTGTTGCACTACGGGATAGTCTACTTGTTGAGTAATTTCTTCTTGATAATGCCGATGTACTTCTGTTTGCACGGTTTAAATAATTGTTGCTTAGTAAGGAACCTCTTCTTCCTGCATTGAAAGCATAAGTATTACCTCTGTAATAGCCGTTCCAGCCCCAATTGTTCAAGCCGTAGCCCCAGCCAGGACCCCAACCCCAATTATTCCATCCATATCCCCAGCCAGCATTCCAGCCCCAGTTATTCCAACCAAAGCCCCAACCAGCGTTCCAACCCCAGTTGTTCCAGCCCCAGCTATTCCAACCCCAAGGTCGTCCCCAACCCCAGTTATTCCAGCCCAAGCCCCAACCAGCATTCCAAAGCCATGGGCCATTCCAGCCATACCAACCATTATCTATAATATTAATGGTAATACTTTCATTATTTTGTCCCCAACCACCATACACAGATCTTTTTTCAATTGTGTCCTGTGCTCTTTCAAAGTAATTACCTTCATAGGAATCTATGTCTGTAAAAATTTCGCTATTTTCCATAGCTGCGTCTATTTGCGCAGCATTTTCAGCAAAATAGTTTTTATAATAGTCAGAATCGTTTGTAGATGTCGTTGCCACAGGTTGTTCAACATTAGCAGTATCATAATCTTCAGATGAGTAAATACCATCATCATCATAGCCTACATATTGAAAAGAACCACATGAAGTTAACACGGCCATTAAACCGATTGCAACAAAAAATGGCAATTTGTGTTTTGTAATGGTTTTAAATTGCATATCTCTTATATTTTATTGTTGAACATAGCAAAAATAGTTAGTTTTGTGCAACTATTTTTTTATTTAACATAGGTACAATATTTGTGCCAAAACATCGAAAATGAGTAAAAATCTTACTACTAGAGCTGAAGATTATTCAAAATGGTACAATGAATTAGTTGTCAAAGCCGATTTAGCTGAAAATTCAGCCGTAAGAGGTTGCATGGTCATTAAGCCATACGGTTATGCAATTTGGGAAAAAATGCAGGCAGAACTAGATAGAATGTTTAAAGAGACAGGACATCAAAATGCTTATTTTCCTCTTTTTGTTCCAAAGAGTCTGTTTGAAGCTGAAGAGAAAAATGCAGAAGGGTTTGCTAAAGAGTGCGCTGTAGTAACACATTACAGATTACAATCTGACCCTGATAATGAGGGAAAGCTCAGAGTAGATCCTAATGCTAAGTTAGAAGAAGAGCTTGTAGTAAGACCAACTAGTGAAGCTATCATTTGGAATACCTATAAAGGGTGGATTCAAAGTTATAGAGATTTACCAATTTTAGTAAACCAATGGGCCAATGTTGTTCGATGGGAAATGAGAACACGATTATTTCTTAGAACAGCGGAGTTTTTATGGCAAGAAGGACATACAGCGCATGCAACTAAGGAAGAGGCAATTGCAGAGACCGTGCAAATGAATAATGTATACGCTCAATTTGCTGAGAATTTTATGGCAATACCAGTAATACAAGGTGTAAAAACTGAAAGCGAACGTTTTGCTGGAGCAGAAGATACCTACTGTATAGAGGCTTTAATGCAAGATGGGAAGGCTTTACAGGCAGGAACATCCCATTTTTTGGGGCAGAATTTTGCGGAAGCATTTGATGTAAAATTCACAAATAAAGAAGGAAAGTTAGATTATGTTTGGGCAACATCTTGGGGTGTTTCTACGCGACTTATGGGTGCTTTGATCATGACCCATAGTGATGATAAAGGATTGGTCTTGCCACCAAATTTGGCACCTTATCAAGTAGTTATTGTCCCTATTTATAAGAATGATGAGCAGTTTGACGCTATTAAAAAAGTAGCGGAACAAATAATAAGTGATTTAAGTAAATTAAATATTAGAGTGAAATTTGATGGTAGAGATACTTTACGACCTGGTGCCAAATTTGCTCAGCACGAGTTACAAGGTGTTCCACTAAGAATAGCTATTGGTCCTAAAGATCTTGAAAACAAAACAGTAGAATTAGCGCGTAGGGATACTTTTACGAAAGAGACTGTGATTTTTGATAAAATTAATAACATAGTAGAAGATTTGCTGAAGGAAATCCAAGAGAGTTTATTTAATAAGGCATTAGATTTTAGAGATTCTCATATTACTGAGGTCAATGATTTTGAAGAGTTTAAAAAAGTATTAGAAACCAAAACAGGATTTATTTCTGCGCATTGGGATGGTACAGCAGAAACGGAGCAAAAAATAAAAGAGCTAACAAAAGCAACAATTAGATGTATACCTTTAAACAACAAAAAAGAAGAGGGAAAGTGTGTGCTCACAGGTAATCCGTCTCAACAAAGAGTGCTTTTTGCAAAGGCTTATTAAAAATTTTTCAAAAAAAATAAATTAGTTGTTGCAACATTTAAAAATAGTTGTATTTTTGCATCCGCAATGGAAACATTGGACGTTCATTAAAGAGCAATAATAACCAAATGGCCCGTTCGTCTATCGGCTAGGACGCCAGGTTTTCATCCTGGTAAGAGGGGTTCGATTCCCCTACGGGCTACAATTTTTAATTAGAAAAAAATAAAATGGCAAATCATAAGTCAGCTTTAAAAAGAATTAGAAGCAGCGAAAAGAAAAGAGTGCTAAACAGATACCAGCACAAGACTACTCGTAATGCTATCAAAAAATTACGTGAGTTAACTGATGCTAAAGAAGCAGAAAAAATGTTGCCTTCTGTAATCAGCATGATTGATAAGTTAGCTAAGAAGAACATTATTCATTCTAATAAAGCTGGTAATTTAAAATCTCAATTAACTAAACATGTTGCTGCGATCTAATCGTGGAAACTACTAAGATATTCAATAAGCTTCCAGAAATGGGAGCTTTTTTTTTGCTCATTATCAAAGTATACAATTAAAAAAGCCTCGGAATATATCCAAGGCTCTTTTAATTAAATAAGAAGACTTTCTTTACCCATTCATAGAGATTAAGAACTCTTCATTATTTCTAGTTTGTTTGAATCTATCGATAATAAACTCCATCGCTTCAACAGGATTCATGTCTGCAAGATACTTGCGCATTACCCACATTCTTTGAATTGTATTGTCGTCTAATAATAAATCATCTCGTCTTGTGCTAGAAGATGTAAGGTCTATCGCTGGGAAGATACGACGGTTAGAAATCTTACGATCTAACTGTAATTCCATATTACCAGTACCTTTAAATTCTTCAAAGATAACTTCGTCCATTTTAGAACCTGTTTCTGTTAAAGCCGTTGCAATGATGGTTAAAGAGCCGCCATTTTCAATATTACGAGCCGCACCAAAGAAACGTTTTGGCTTGTGTAAAGCGTTAGCGTCAACACCACCAGACAAAATTTTACCAGATGCAGGTTGTACAGTATTATAAGCTCTTGCCAAACGTGTAATTGAGTCTAATAGAATAACAACATCATGTCCACATTCTACTAATCGCTTAGCTTTTTCTAAAACTATATCAGCAATCTTTACGTGTTCATGAGCTTCTTTATCAAAAGTAGAAGCAATTACTTCTCCACGCACATTACGTTGCATGTCTGTAACTTCTTCAGGTCTCTCATCGATAAGAAGGATCATCTGGTATACTTCAGGATGGTTAGCCGCAATAGCATTAGCAACATCCTTTAGTAACATTGTTTTACCAGTTTTTGGTTGAGATACGATCATACCACGCTGGCCTTTACCTATTGGCGAAAACAAGTCCATAATTCTAGTAGAAATAGTACTTTGTTTTTCGGCAATGTTGAATTTTTCTTTAGGAAAAAGTGGAGTTAAGTGTTCAAAAGCCACACGGTCTCTAACAACATTAGGATCTTGTCCGTTAATTTTACTTACTTTAATAAGCGGAAAATATTTTTCACCCTCCTTAGGTGGCCTAACATGTCCTAGTACTGTATCACCCTTTTTAAGACCAAAAAGTCTTATCTGAGACTGTGATACGTAAATGTCATCAGGTGAAGTTAAATAGTTGT
>JAGQZO010000081.1 GCA_020435515.1 Winogradskyella sp.
ACAAAGCAACTCACATTGGTTAAGCTAAAACTAGCAATTTTTTATATACGGTGTTAGCAAAAGTTATTTTAATTTTCACTCAATATTACATTCCCAACTTTAAATTTGGTGTCATTTTTATATTTTTTTAAATTTACACCACAGGTCAATTCATAGATAGATTGGCAAACATCTTCTCCAAAAATAAATTCATCGTTTTCAAAACTTGCAATAAATTTATTTTCTAATTCAGTCAAGGGTTTACCTTCGTTAATTTCAATATTCCAACAGCTGTAAAACTCTCTAATTATTTTTCCTTGATTTGCAATTATCCAATGATAATCACTTGTTACAGAATCCATAGAATGGTAATTAATTCTACCGTTTGAAACTTTCATTAATATATTTATTACTTCTTTTATATGCTCATCAATGTCACTGCTCCAGTATATAAATATCCAATTATCTAATTCTTCACTGATAATTGTTCTGATTTTGTTTTTTTCGATTAGCTTATCCGAATAGGGCCAAATATATCTTTCGGCCTCTTCCAAACACAAAGTGTCTTTAATATCAAAATCTAATGCTCTTAAAACATCTTTTTGCTCTACACCTTCAATTGAGAAGTCAGGAAATGAAATATGTTTATCCATAGTCTTTTCTAATGTTTGCTAACTTTAATGATATGAGTCCGTTTCAATACTTCGACTACGCTCAGTACAGGTTTTTATATCAGACTATAGCGAAGTTCGTCTAATTTTTTGAGAACGTCAAACTACAAGCTATCAACAAAATCCAAAAATACAGCCTTATGCTTTTCCAAATCTAAATCTGGTGAAACCGCAACTCTGGCAATATAATCCTTGTCGCCTTCTTTGGTGGTGCCTTGTGTTGAGGTGGCAGGAACTGTCCAATAGCAGCCTTTAAGCTGGCCATAACTTACACAGTATTTACTTTCGTTAGGAATTTCTGTAATCATCAAATTAATTAACCTAAGGTTTAAGGCTCGTTTGTAAGCTTCTCGCTCTTCATCTGTATTGCCTTTAGTGGGCAGGTCTAACGAAAAAACGGATGGTGTAAAGCCTTCAGATGCTAACACTTCTGAAACAAAGTTAATTTTAGCATCTGGTAATACCTCGTGAATGTAATTTACAAAAGCTCTGGTGTTTTTGTAGGCGTCTTCTATACGAGTTAACATCGAAGGCATTTGTTCTGATAATATTTTGTATTGTAAATCTGTAGCTTCATTATCGCAAAGCTCTAAATGTTTAGCAATAGGTTGTATTAGAATTTCTGCTTTTGCATTGGCAACACAATAGCCAGCTGTACATTTTCCTCCACTTGGAAACTTAGAGCCACTAACATAGGCAATGGTTTTTACGTTAGAAAGTATACCATCATTACCTAAAAACTGTACATTAGGACAAAAGGTTTGGTCTAAAATAAACACAGGCGCAATGGCAGTGGTGCCACTTGGTGTTTGTCTTCTTTTGGTGAGTACAGCCTTTAGATTGTTTAAATTAGGTACTTCAACACGAGGATTGGTAGGAATCTCTGCTATGATATAGGGTACAGCATCGTTTTGGGCTACGCTGTGTAAAACCCGTTCTAAACTCGTTACCATGTCATTGTCACCATCCACTTGCAGATCCAAAACCTCCACATTTTCCAAACAGGTAACAACACGTCTGGCTTGGTCATTGGTACCTCCATAGCAGTTGGTGGGCACAATAAAATTAATAGCTTTTTCTGGGTGTTTTTGTTGAGCATCATCAATCAGTCCCATCATAATAGCATACTGCATGGATAATCCACTAGAAGCAACCAAAGCGTCTCCGGAAGTCGCATTAATGTTGTTGATGATTGCTTTTACTTCAGTTTTATGGGTTTTAGTATCTAATTGCTGAGGTGAAAAACTTGTTTGTTCAGTGTAAGCTTTGAGTGCAACCAAACAATTTGCTGGTGTCATAGCAATAGTTTCGCGACGTCTTACATGTTGAATGTCTGAAATGAAACTGGTCTTTGTTTTCGCTGAAATTAATAGGATGCTACCTAAACCTTCATAAAGGTTAACATAAAAATCGATCTTTTCATTTTGAAGGTTGGCTTCAACGGTTTGATGTTTTGAAATTAAGATTGTAGCACCATCAAAAGCTTCAATATGTTCTAAATCATCAATCTGTTGAATTTCGAAATGATAACCGTAAATTGACTTTAAAAGGTCTTGGTTAAAGGCTTTGGGCAAACTTTCGGTATATAGAATTTTTGTGGCTCTGTTTTCTAATAAATTAGTACGTAAGATGGCCAAAATAGGCATTGTTTCAGAAGAAAAGCTAATCGCATTTTCGGCATTTAAGCCATTAAGTTTAGCAATAGTCCATTCTAAAACCGACGATAACGGATGCCCAAGTCTAATGTAATCGTAAGCTGTTGGCAACTCGCTTAAGGCTTCTTTAGTACAATTTCCTGATTGATAAAGGGTTTCAAACTGCGATATAAATTGTGTTTTGGCAAGTTTTTCGTTGTAAATATCTAAACGATGTGTGGTTAAATTTAGCCAATCACTAGGCATATTTGTGATAACATCTTTGATGTAATTCAGCATTTGAAAAATCTTTTGGAGGTTATAAATCTATAGACTCACAAAGATACATTAGTTGCCTTGACTATGAAACCTTACAAGTTGTTTTTGTTATTTAGGATGATGAGATAGAATCAAACAAAACATCAGAAACTTACCTCAAGTGCTTGTTAAAAAAAGCTATTGTCCGATCCCAAGATAATTGTGCAGCTTCTTTATCATAACGTGGTGTAGTATTGTTGTGGAAACCATGGTTAACACCTGGATAAATATAAGCTTTATAGTCTATATTATTTTCTTTTAAAATCTTTTCAAAATCTGGCCAGCCAGCGTTGACCCTTGTATCCAGCTCCGCATATTGTAGCAAGAGCGGTGCTTTAATTTTTTTGGCATCTTCTGCTTCTGGCTGTCTCCCATAATAAGGTACTGCTGCTCCTAGTTCAGGCAATTTTACAGCCATCATGTTAGAGATCCACCCACCAAAGCAAAAGCCAACTACACCAACTTTACCATTACAATCTTCATGATTTTTAAGGTAGTTATAAGCAGCTATAAAATCTTCTAGCATTTCATTACGATCTCTTTTTTTCTGCATTTCTCTTCCATCATCATCATTACCAGGATAACCGCCTAAAGGTGACAGTGCATCTGGGGCTAATGAGATAAAGTCAGCTTTAGCAGTGCGTCTACCTACATCTTCTACGTATGGGTTGAGCCCTCTGTTTTCATGAACAACCACAACGCCTGGTAATTTTTTATTTAATTCCTTGGGTTTGGATAATAATCCTTTAATAGTTCCTCCACCTTTTGGAGATTCGTATTCAATAAATTTCGAATCTAAAGTAGGATCATCAGGTTTTACCAATAGTGTATCGACATAATTTGGGGACATAAAGCTTAATAGTGATGAAACGGTTAAACCACCAACTGCATATAAGGATAGTTTTTCAACGAACTGGCGTCTATTGAGTTTATTGTGGGCGTAGTCATCGTAAAGGTCAAACACTTCTTGTTTGATATCTTCTTTCTTTATGTCTTTCATTGGAATTACTTAAAAAATTCTTTTAAAGTTACTGATTTTCAGAATACTTTATCTAAAAATTCTTTAATACTCTCTTGATTAGCTCTAATTAATTCTTCACGAGCAGCTTTGGTATCTTTTGGGTGTTTGTCTTGTGAGAGTTTAAACTTACCTTCCCAATGGGTGATGTTAATCTCAAACATTTTGATATAGCTAAGGTTAGCTTCTAAACGTGGATTGTCTGGTTCTAAAGTGTATTTGGGATTTGGTGCCTCTAGAAATTCGGTCATTGTGATTAACGACTGCTTTAAGGCTTCCCTGCTTTCAATAGCGTTTACCTTGCCTTTTAGATGAACTCTAATGTAATTGTACGTTGGTAACTGAGTAGTACTATACACACTTGGCGAAATATAACATTGCGGTCCGTAGAATAGAACAGTAATGTCGTTGTTGTTTTTTAAAAATTCAGTCTGCGGGTTGTAGATGTCAATATGTCCAATTAGTTTTCCATCATCAAAAACTAGGGGAAGATGAGTTATTAAAGGCTCGTTATCCTTAACGGAAATGATAGTTGCCAAAGGATAGGTTTTTATAACCTCAATCATGTGATTGATGTCCGAGTCTTGATGATGTTTTGGAGGATACAAGAGATTTACGATTGTTGATTTAAGATTTACGATTGTTGCCTACTTGCCTACTGATTTATACTCCAAACTGCTTTAAATGATGGTCTAAATGTTTGTATTGCATTTGTCCCCATTGTTGTGCTGTAAAATAGCCAAATGCAGGATGTGGATTCCATTTAGTTTTATCTTTAAGCGTATACGTTTCTTTAATTAACGCTTCAAGTTTAGCTTTTTCAGTTTGAAAGTCTTTATTGTCTTTTGTTTTTAGAAATTTTGCAGTTGGCAGCCCTTTTTTCCATGGTTTATCATTGTAGAGCGATTTTTTAAAAAATAACTTTGCTGCCCAGCTAGGTTTCAAGCCATAGTCTTCTTTTTCTAAAATAATATTCAGAGGGCCTTGGCAATGCCATACCATTTGCCCAACATTCATTTTACCCCAATTTGCTTCGGCATTTTCGCTTAAATTTTCTAATCGCTTTTTAATTTCATCATAAGCGCTTTCTTCAAAAATAGATTTCATAACAATTCATTTTAATTGAAAAATTTAGACGCTTCAAGTTACAATTTTTTATCTTTAGAGCATGTCGGAAAATTCAAATTCATTCTCTATTAAAAATTGGTCCCAGGACGACCAGCCCAGAGAAAAGTTAAGAGATAAAGGAAAGGCAGTTTTGAGCGATGCAGAGCTTGTAGCTATACTTATCGGTTCTGGAAGTAGAGAGGAAAGTGCGGTTGATTTGTGTAAGCGTATTTTGGCAAGTGTGGATCATAATCTTAATGCATTGGGCAAACTATCCTTAACTCAATTAATGGAGTTTAAAGGTATTGGTGAAGCCAAAGCCATAACTATTGCAGCTGCTATGGAATTAGGCAGAAGAAGACGCGTTGAAGATATTGTACAATTAAACAAAATAACCTCTAGTCGTTCTGTTTTTGATGTGATGCAACCCATTTTAGGTGAATTGCCTCATGAAGAATTTTGGATACTTTATCTCAATAATTCCAATAAAGTTATACAAAAAAACCAATTGAGCAAAGGAGGTATCACAGGGACTTTGGTCGATGTACGTTTGGTTTTAAAATCAGCTTTAGAAGTTGGTGCAACGTCCTTGATTCTGTGTCACAATCATCCCTCGGGTACTTTAAAACCTAGTCAAGCGGATAAGGATATTACTCAAAAACTAAAAACCGCTGCACAGAGTTTAGACATAAAAGTTTTAGATCATTTAATTATAACCGAGAAAACGTACTTTAGTTTTGCTGACGAAGGCTTTCTATAATCTATTAATACCTCTGAATTCTGCAAACTTAAAATATGCTATTAGTTTATACACATAAGATTACACCTCGATTAAAGTTCACCTTTAAGCATATTTGCAAACGTATTTTGGGCTTAGACGTAAAGTTTGCATCTAAGGTAGAAGATTTTATAGCTCATGATAGTCTCAAGATGTCTTATACCAAGCAACCTTTGAGTAATGAACTATTTATTCGTAGTCATAATTTGTTGTTTGAAAATGGTATATCCGATTTAGATATCAGCGTTCAGCAATGGGACAATACCAAAGGCTTTTTTTCGGCAGGAGAGCGGAGCGATTTACCATTTGATATTTTTGCGGCTTCTTTTTATTTACTAAGTCGTTATGAAGAATATTTGCCACATGTTAAAGATGATTTTGGGCGGTTTATGGCAAAGGAGAGTTTGGCATATAAACATCGGTTTTTAAGTCAACCAGTTGTAGACATTTGGGCTTATAAACTTAGAGATGTGCTTTTAGTACATTTCCCAGAATTCGATTTTCCCGAGCGAACGTATAAGATTCAGCCAGTCATAGATGTGCCAATGGCCTATTATTATCGCAAAAAAGGATTGTTGCGTACCATTGGTGGCACATTGACAGATATTGGTAGGTTTAGGTTTAAGCAATTATATCAACGTTACTCTGTGCTCATGGGTTTTAAGCGCGATCCTTATGATACCTTTAAGTGGATTATAACCAAACAAAAGCAATCCCATTTTAAGTTTATGGTTTTGTTTTTAATTGGAGATTATTCAACCTATGATAAAAACATAAGTGTTAATAAAAAAGAGTTTGTTTCATTAATAAAATCTGTAGCAGATTATTGTAATGTAGGCATTAAAGCGTCATACTTTGCATTAGATGATATTTCTATTCTGAAGAAAGAAAAGCTAAAAATGGAAGCTGTAATAAACAGAGACTTACAAGCTGTTAGGCATTCATTTTCCAAGCTCAATCTCCCACAATCTTACAGAAATCTTATTGAGTTAGAAATTCATAATGATTATACAATGGGTTATATTGATACTCTTGGTTTTAGAGCAGGTACATGCACACCTTTTCAGTATTATGATATTGATTTTGAGGTAGAAACACCATTGAAAATCAATCCCTATCATTGTTTGGATTTTGCATTATTAAAGTATCAATCAGAATTAGATAAAAAAGAGCATTTGCAAAAGCTTATCAAAGAAATTAAAGAAGTTAATGGTACATTTACACCTGTGTTTCATAACTATACATTTAGTAACTTGGAACGTTGGGATGGCTTCAGATCACTTTTTTCTTTAATATTAGAATCTGCTGATGAGGGATAAAATAAAACATGTTTTTTTCGACTTAGATCATACCCTTTGGGATTTTGATAAAAATTCAGGATTAACATTTGAAAAGATTTTTAAACTGAATAATCTTGATGTTGAACTCTCGACTTTTCTTGAAGTTTATGAGCCTATAAATTTAAAATATTGGAAGCTCTACAGAGAAGAAAAAGTAACCAAGCCTGCGTTACGATATGGTAGATTAAAGGATGCTTTTAGAGGTGTAGGTGTAGAAGTAGAGGATGACATGATAGATCATTTATCTGTTGCGTACATAGATTATCTCACCACCTTTAATCATTTGTTTGAAGGAGCATTGGATATATTGAATTATTTAAGAAACAAGTATCATTTACATATTATAACTAATGGTTTCGAAGAAGCTCAGGAGCGTAAGATGCATAATGCCAACATTAGAAGTTACTTTAAAACCGTTACAAACTCTGAAATGGTTGGCGTAAAAAAACCTAACCCTAAAATTTTTAATTTTGCGTTAGACAGTGCTAAAGCCAGTCCTGAAGAAAGTGTAATGATTGGTGATAGTCTTGAAGCCGATATAGAAGGAGCTCATAACATAGGTATGGAAACCATTTATTTTGACTATAGAAATTTGAATAATTCTAACGGTTATAAAAGAGTAACGACTTTAAAATCTATAGAAGATTATCTATAAAAAACGGAAAATTATGAATAAGAAATTAACGGTATTTGTACTTTTTTTATGTGTTGGATTTTCTGCACTAGCACAGAAAAACATCAACAACTATAAATATGTAATTATACCTTTAAAGTATGATTTTTTAAGTGAAAAGGATCAGTATAGATTGAATACGTTAACTAGGCATTTGTTTAAGCAAAAAGGGTTTGTGGCCTTATTTGATGAAGAAGAATTTCCAGAAGAATTAAATGAGGATAAGTGTATGGCCTTGTATGTTGATTTAGAAAAAGCAAAAACAGGATTATTCGCAACTAAGCTAGACCTTAAGCTTAAGGACTGCTATGGGAAAGAAGTGTATAAAACTGAAACAGGCACTAGTCGTGAAAAGGATTATAAAGATGCCTACATTGAGGCTTTAAAAAATGCGTTTTCTTCAATAGAGTTTTTGGACTATAAGTATCAGCCAGCTGAAACAAAAGTTGAAGAAAAGGAACTTATAACTGAGAAAGTCGAGGTTAAAAATGAAGCAGAAACTAAAGTAGCAGAGGTAGAACCTTCATCTAAAAATGTAGAGGTACAATCTAAAGATACAACGCTTTATGCACAAGAAAAATCGTATGGTTATCAAGTAGTAGATGCTACACCAAAGGTAGTAATGCAATTATTAAGTACTTCTGTCCAGAATGTATTCATCGTGAAAGATAAAAACGCAATCGTTTACAAAGAAGATGGGTTTTGGTACTATTCCGAAAATAACGGTGAGTTAAAAGAAACAAAAGCTTTAGACATTAAATTTTAATTGATTCTTCTTATCGTCTAATACATCTAGAGGTCTAAAATCTAGTAACCATATTTGTCTTTCCAACGTGTTTTTAAAAACTGTCGTTGTGCATTCTCGCGTGCATTATTGCCAGGATTGTAAAGTGTGGTGTTTTTAATGTCTTCCGGTAAAAATTCATGCTCAGCAAAATTGTTTTCATAGTTGTGGGCATATTTATAGTCATCACCATAACCAAGTTCCTTCATCAATTTGGTAGGAGCATTTCTAATGGACAAAGGTACAGGTAAGTCGCCTGTTTCCTTAACAAGTTGTTGTGCTTTGTTAATGGCGTCATAGGCCGCATTACTTTTAGGAGAGCTTGCTAAATACGTAGCACACTGACTCAGGATAATTCGTGATTCAGGATTGCCAATTACAGAAACTGCTTGGAAGGTATTGTTAGCAATAACCAAAGCGGTTGGGTTGGCATTGCCAATATCTTCACTTGCTAAAATAAGCAAACGTCTGGCAATAAATTTTACATCTTCACCACCTTCAATCATTCGTGCTAAATAGTAAACAGCAGCATTAGGATCGCTTCCTCTTATTGATTTTATAAATGCGGAAATAATATCGTAATGCTGTTCACCAGTTTTGTCATAACGCGCCGCTTTGCTTTGAATCTGTTTGGTAACCAGATCATTGGTGATGACAATTGGTTCTTTATTAAAAGACGTAACGAGTAGTTCAAAAATATTTAAGAGTTTTCTTGCATCGCCACCTGAAAACCGAAGTAAGGCTTCGGTCTCTTTTAGCTCTATTTTTAATTTTGAAAGGGTATCGTCTTCAGTCATGGCACGTTTAAGAAGTGCTTCTAAATCATCTTTACTAAAGGCATTTAAAGTGTATACTTGGCAGCGCGAAAGTAATGCGGAAATGACTTCAAAACTAGGATTCTCTGTAGTAGCGCCAATTAAAGTGACCCAGCCTTTTTCTACTGCCTCTAAAAGTGAATCTTGTTGTGATTTGCTAAAGCGATGGATTTCGTCAATAAACAAAATAGGATTCTTAGCAGTAAAAAGTCCGCCACTTTTTTTGGCATTATCAATTACTTCCCTAATATCCTTTACACCAGAATTTATGGCACTTAGTTTAAAAAACGGACGTTCCGACTCGTTGGCGATTATATTTGCCAAGGTGGTTTTTCCAATGCCAGGTGGTCCCCAAAGAATAAGAGAGGGGATGACGCCACTTTTTATTTGTTGGTACAGCATACCATCTTTACCCACTAAATGCTGCTGACTCAAATAGTCGTTTAAAGTTTTAGGTCTTAGACGTTCGGCTAATGGAATATTCATGGTTGAAAATTACAAAATACCTTCTAATTTGAATTGTATTTTTATGAACAGTTATGACAATATTTCAGACAATCCTATTTTGGTTATAAATTTGAAGACATTATAGAAAATAGTTCAATGTCCAAGCAGCAATTTAAATTTTCGAATAGCGTTATCATCTATCCCTTAATGATGTTGCTTTTGATTTGGTTGGTATTTTGGTACCAAACAAATGTTGATTATGGGATCAAGTCTCTTGGCATAAGACCTCATAAGCCCGAAGGACTATTAGGGATTTTCACTAGTCCTTTTTTACATGGAGATTTAAATCATTTATATAACAACTCTTTTCCCTTATTAGTGCTGTCTTTGGCGTTGTTTTATTTCTACAATAAAATTGCTTGGAAGGTTATTGTGTTTGGCATCCTGCTTTCTGGTTTTTTTACTTGGTTAATTGGAGCGTCGGGTAATCATATTGGAGCGAGTGGATTAATCTATGTCTTGTTTAGTTTCATTTTTTTTAAAGGAATTTTCGCCAAACACTATAGACTTATCGCCTTGTCTTTAATGGTGATTTTTTTATACGGGAGTATGATATGGTATGTGTTCCCTATAAAACAAGGTATGTCTTGGGAAGGGCATCTGGGTGGCTTAATTTCAGGCTTTATTTTCGCCTTGGTGTTTAGAAATAAAGTGGCGAAACCAGAACGCTATGCATGGCAACAGCCAGACTATAATGAAGCAGATGATCCGTTTATGAAACATTTTGATGAAAATGGAAATTTTATAGAAACCTTGCCTGAAGAAGATGTTGAACCTGAACCAGGGGAATCAACACAGATTAATTATATTTTTAAGAAAAATGAAGATTAGTTTTGTTAAGGAATAAAATCCAACTATGCTTCACTAATCACAAACGACGTTGCCTTACAGCTTCGTATAAAAATGCACCACAAGCTACAGATACATTAAGCGATTCTATATCACCTAAAATAGGAAGTTTTGCTTGGTCATCCACCACTTTTAAAACGGAAGGATTAATACCTTTTCCTTCCGAACCCATGATGATTGCACAAGGTTCTTTAAAAGAAACATCGTAAATAAAATCATTAGCCTTTTCGGTTGCAGCAATAACTTTTATACCTGAAGACTGCATATGGAAAACCGCGTCTTTAATATGGTCTACCTTACAAATCGGGATTTTAAAAATAGCGCCAGCACTGGTTTTGATGGTGTCTCCGTTTATTGGAGCTCCGCCTTTTTTCTGAATAATAATGCCAGAAACACCAGTACATTCTGCTGTTCTCACAATAGCACCAAAATTTCTAACGTCGCTAAGCTGGTCTAAAAGTAGAAATAGTGGTGTTTTACCAGATTCTATAACGTTTAAAACTAAATCATCTATATCATGAAACTCAATAGGCGAGATATGGGCAACAGCGCCTTGATGGTTTCCACTTTTGCTTAATCGGTTTAATTTTTCAACAGGAACATAGGATGAATTTATGCCTTCCGAACGAAGCAGAGCTTCTAATTCTTGAAAGAGTTCTCCCTTTAATCCCTTTTGCACAAAAACTTTGTCTATAGTTTCGTTAGATCTTATAGCTTCAATGATAGCTCTAATCCCGAATATGGTGGTTTCGTTTTTCATTGGTGTAAAGGTATAAAAAAACCATCCTAACTTTGGATGGTTAAACATTTTTTAGAACGACTTAGTTTTTGATAATTTTCTCAGTTGTACTTTTGTTACCAGAATGTATTTTTATTACATAAACTCCACTTGGTTGTTGCGACAAATCAATCTTAGATTCTATAGTGACAGAAATCCTTCTTCCCAAAATATTGTATACCTCAATTTTGTCTATTTCATTTATTGATTCAATTTGAATAAAATCAGTTGTAGGGTTTGGATAGATAGTAACAGCATCAATTTCAAATTCTGAGGTACTTAAATTGTTACATGGTGTTAAATCTGGATTTAACTCTATTGGGTCGCTAGGTGTTAAATCTCTTCCTGTAAAAGCAGGATAATCCGTTGGGTATTTTTCAGCTCTAAAAGTAAGATTAGCGTTAGGTGGTGGATCTCCTTGAGTAGAAATATTGCCAGTATTACTATTAACAGGATTGATGTATTCCCATACTTTTTCTTCACTACTATTGATTTCAAAAAAATGACCTTGGTTGCCTTCACATATGAGAATATTTCCATTAGGTAGTTGTTGAGCACTACTTACAATAGGACTAAAAAAGTCTGAATCGCCAGATGTAAATTCGTCATAAGTATAGTCCGCACTATTTGGAAGGTAGGCATTGTCAGGCGTATAATCATATACACCAAGACTAGATTCAGGTGGCGAAATTATATCTATCTGAGAGTAAGAAGGTGTTCTATCAATACCATTATTAAATAACAAAATTTTTCCGCTATTAGGAAGACCAGATGATATGAAATGAGGTGTGTGCTGTCCAAACAAAGTGCGGTCTGTTGAGTTGCCTTGTCTGTAGGCTTCAGGATTTCCCCAGCGATAAAGAAAATCTCCACCCTTACCGTAAGTGCCACCTGTGCCAGAAGCAGCTTCAGCTGTAGTAGTAGAATGATCTATAACCCATATTTCACTCATATGTCTAGAGCCTAAAACTATTTGATCTCTTTCTTCATTGTATTGAATAGAGTTGATATGCAGCCAATTAGATGCTCCTGATCCACCATTTAAGAAATTTATATCGAGTTTATTAGGCGTAAGTGCTACATCGCCAAAATTATCTTTAGTGGCATCGAAATCTTGAATGAGATGATCTTTAACATTCCACTCCCAAACAATGCTGCCGCCACTTAATCCTACTGGTGTAACTTCGACAATTTGTTCGTTATATAATTCCGTTTCGGTAAGTAAAGCGGGATTCCTTCCAGCTTGAATTGCCTCACCATTACTCATTACCGTAGCAGCTAAAATTAATACGTTTCCGTTTGGCAGAGGATAAATGTCATGATGTTGTCTCATTGTAGGTGTATCATAGAAGTACTGCCAAATCAAATTTCCATCCCAATCATAAATTTCTATAACTCCACCTTGTCCACCAAAAATAATATCGGTCGAAGCTGTTCTGCCTGGTCTTAAAAGATTTCCATTTTCTAATAAATAAACTGAATTGCCAGGTGGGAATGTACTTGACCACTGTTTGATTACTTCACCACAGTTATTGATTAAATAAGTTTTGTTGAATACGGTGAATAATGTGTAACCATCATAAACATCTTCTGTGATATTGATAGTTCCAACAGTGTTTTGAGCAACAACAAGATTTGAAACAATAAAAAGTGTAAAGAGTAGTTTTTTAATCATGATTTTTCTTTTCTAGCTTTTCCAAAAGTATCAGATTATTATAACTAATCAAAAAGTAGCTGTTAAACTCACATGTACTTTAGAGTCCGATAATCTAAATTGTCGGTTTTCAGATTTACCGCTAGAATAGTTTAATCTAAAGAGTCCTGCATTAGTTAAAAGTCCCAGACCAAATCCAAACCCAAATAGTTTTTCTTTAGTATCTGTAATCTGATTTTCAAAATATGCAGCATCTAAAACTGAATGTATGTAAATACCATTACTCAATCTATAACGGTATTCGGTATTGATAACTCCATAAAGATTGGCGACCAAACTATTTTCTTCAAAGCCTCTAATTGAATTTATTCCGCCAAACCTAAAAAGTTCATTGTCTAGATAATCTTCTGAAGTTAATATAGCACCATTCAGCCTTGTATAAATACTGTTTTTGGGATTGAGATTAAAAATTTTATAAGTGTCTAAATTAAAAACTGTTTGACTTTGATTACCTAAATCATTTTCCCTGTCACCCAAACCAGCAGAAAAATCTAACCAAAAGTTAATTGGAAATAACGGATCGTAAAATTGTGCTTTTGTGTAGGTGTAGCCCAGTGTATAGTAATTAGAAGTATAATCGTTTAGAATAGAAGTGTCGTTATCCAAAAGATTTGTGGATTTAGTAGACGAAATACCAACAGCAATTCTGTGTTCTGCGTTTATTAGGTAATTTATTTTAGCATACTGTTTGGCATTAGAAAATGTTGTGTCTTTTCTAAAAATATTCAAACCAGCTTGTATCCCAACAGGAGAACCAAACAAATATGGTAAGTCTGTATCAACTCTAAATGTTTGTTGGTCAATTTCATCGCTTTTATAGAAAAGGTTTATAGTTTCTCCATAGTTTAGGTTGTTAACTAATCGCAAATCTAAGTAACCATCAAACTCAATTTTGTTGGTGTTTTCATTTGTACCAAATCCGAGGAAACCATCAAAATTATTTATTCGAGCTTTTTCTATATATAGGTATAAAGTGGTAGAATCTTTTGTGAATAAAACTTCAGGATCTTTTATTTTGTTAGCAAAGCGCAGATCTTCTAATAGTTCCACTTTTTTTTTGATTTCATTTAGATTGAAAGTCTTACCGGTTCTTAACTTCAAAAAACGTTTAGTGTATGATTGAGGAAACTTTTCATATCCTTTAACAATTATTTTATCAATTCGTCTTTTTTGATTGGTGACAACTTTAAGCTCTGAAGAAATTAATTCTGAATTGTATTTGGTGATATTAATTAATTGAAGTGTAGAGAAAGGATCTCCCTGTTCAGCAATTTTTGAATTAAGAGTACTTAAGGAGTTTTCTAATTCAGCAATGGCAATCTCAAAATAACCCTCGCTAGAAGAATGATTAATAAAGTTCAATAACTCTGTATTAAAATCACCTCCGTATTGAATTCTGATGCGTTTAACCTTTTCTCCCAAAAATAAATGAGCATTAAAAAGTGTGTCATTTTTCTTTAAAATACTATCAATAGAAGTGTCAATAAAGCCTAATCTAGTAAGCTGGTTTTTGAGTTTGTTTAATTCGTTTTCAAGACTAACATAATTATTGAAAGATTTTGCATATCCAACAGAGTCTATAACCTTGGTTTTTATTTCATTTTCACCTTCAATTTTTAAGCTCAATGATTGACTAAAAATCTGATGAGATAAAATCAACAAAAAAAGAAAAATAAAACTTTGAAAATTTGACATTAAATTAAAATGAAATAACAAAAAAGATAACGTAAAAATAGACCATTATATATATGTATAAAATGAATTATGATAATTCTTTAAAAAATAAATTCTCAACTGTTTGAATTATAAATATATATTTCTACCTTTGCAGCCCTCAAAAGTGAGGGTTTTTAAAATTTACATTAAAAATATATGCCAACAATTTCACAATTAGTACGAAAAGGAAGAGCCAAAATAACCATGAAGAGTAAATCGACTGCTTTAGATTCGTGTCCACAAAGACGTGGAGTTTGTACGCGTGTTTACACTACAACACCTAAGAAGCCAAACTCAGCAATGCGTAAA